>JAJXUY010000078.1 GCA_021782525.1 Acidobacteriota bacterium
GGCGTCGCGGTGGACGCCGCCGGCCGCGTCTGGGTCGCAGACACCGGCAACAACCGGCTCGAGCGCTTCTCCCCCGACGGGAAGCAGGACCTCCTGGTCGACCCGCCGGCGCCGCCGGGAAAACTCGCCGGACCGCAGGGGATCGCCCTCGACACCGGCGGCCGGGTCTACGTGTGCGACAACGACAACGGCCGGCTGGCCGTGTTCGACGCCGACGGCAAGTTCCTGAACGCGTTTCCGGTCCCGGGCTGGCACCGCGAGGTGTTCTCCGAGCCGTACCTGGCGCTCGCGCCGGGCGGCACCATCTGGGTCACCGTGCCGCTCGCGGGCGAGGTGCGAGCGTACGCCGCCGACGGCCGTCTGCTGCGCACGATCAGGGGGAACGACGCGCCGCCCCCGGGGTTCAAGCGACCCTCGGGGATCGCGCTCTCGCCTGCTGGCGGGTCGGTCCTCGTCTCCGACATCGAGGGCCAGCTCGCGGTGGCGGCCGGGTCCGCTCCGTGATCGCCGAGATCTTCCGTGAGCCCGGTGCCGTACTCGCCGGCGTCCCTGTCGCCGCGCTCACCTTCCTCGTCGTCGTGACGGGGGCCGGTCTCGCCGTCCTCCGCGGCCTGGCAACCGACCGGCGAGCGCTCCTCCGGTTGGCGCCGTTGCTCCTCGCGCTCACCGGCGGGGCGGCCGCGGTGTGGGTGCGAACCCAGGGTGGCCTGGCCGGCCCGGCGCCGCAGCTCGCCGTCACCGCGGCCGTCCTCGCGTTGCTGGCGTGGCACGTGGCGCTCGACCCGGACGCCGGGGCGACGGTCACGTCGCGCCAGCCGGTCTCCGGCGGAGGCTGGAGCGCGGGGGCGCTGGTCGTGGCTGTCCTGCTGGCCACGTTTGCGCTCGGCTGGCACCTGCGGACGTTCGCGGGATCGACGCTGGTGTGGGAGGCCCCCGTCACGGCGGGGTTCGGCGAGGCGTTCTACGCGCACACGAGCACTCTCGGTTACGCCGTTCACACGCTGGTCTGGAACGAGGGGTTGGTGAGCAACGGCAACGCGTCTCTCCTCTACGGCGCGCCGACGTACGCGCTGCTCACGCACGCCGGGTTCTCGACACTCTCGCTCCGTCTCTTCGCCGCGATCTGGGCGCTCCTCCTCGTGCCCGCGCTGTGGGTGTTCGCGCGCCGCCACTTCGGACCAGCCGCGGCTGCGGTCACGGCGCTGGTGGCCTCGGTGAACACATACGTCGTCTTCTACGGCAAGTACGGGACCTCGCTGTCCGCCACCGTGCTCGCCTGCGTGGTTGCGGCGGTCGCGGTCGGCGAGCTGGTGGCGCCCGGTGGCGCGGCGTGGTGGCGCGGCCTCGTTGCGGGCGCGGCGCTGTACCTGGCGACGCTGGGGTACTCACCCGGCCGGCTGGTCGTCATCGCGCTGCTCGCATCCCTGGTTCCGGCCGTCATCCGGGCGGGGCGGGGCCACCGGCAGGCGCTGGCCGCGTTCGCCGCCCTCACCGTGGTGGCGACAGCCGTGGTCGCGGCGGAGCGCGCGGCCGGCGGGCAGCACACGTTCCTCCACGCCCGCGGCGAGCAGCTGTTCACGATCCTGGCGGAACCGGACTACGTGCGCGATTATCTCACCCACGATTCCACGGCTTTCGATGCGTTCGCGCGGTGGGCGAGGAGCGCCGGCCTCACGCGCTTGCTGCCCACGGCGCAGGAGCTCGCCGCGGTGCCGCGCGAGGGTCCGTTCCACCCCTCGCCCGCGCAGAGGTTCGAGGTGGGGTTCAAGGTCCTCGCCGAGACCTTGCCCCAGTGCTACCGCCTGCTGTCGCCCTTGACCATGGCGTCACCCGGCCACCAGTCGATCTTCGACGACCCGCCCGCGATCAAGGGGTACTTCGCCCCGCTCGCGGCTTTCACGCTCCTCGGGTTCGTCGTCTCGCTGCGCCGCGCTCGGCAGTGGGGGCACGCCGTGCTGCTCGCCTGGTTCGTGGTCACTGTCTTCCCCGTGTTGTTGACGACGAGGTTCGACGCCCACCGGACCGTCCTCCTCGCCGTGCCCCTCTGCGTCTGGACCGCACTCGGAGGCGTCGAGACCGGCCGCGCGCTCACGCGGCTCGGCGTCCGGCGGGCGGCGCGCGCCGCCCTGGGTGTGAGTCTGGGCACGCTCCTGCTGTTCGGCACGTGGTCGATCGTCGTTCGCCAGGACACCGACGACGGAGCCGAGGCGAAACTGCTCGACATCGTCGCCAAGGTCCCCGGGCCGGTGGTGGTCGGAGCGCTCATCGACGGTCGCCAGCGAACGTGGATCGAGCTCGGCCTGCTCGAGCGCGCCCGTCGCGACCGTGCCGCCGAGGGCCGCATGCTCGATGGAGCTCTGCGCGAGGAACTCGCCCGCCCCGAGTCCTCCTGGCCCCAGGACCTCCTCGACCGAACCGCCGAGGTGTGCGCTCACGCCACACTGGTTCTCGCCCCGGCCGGCTCCTACCGCGCCGCCGTGAACCGGCTCGAGGGGCGCGGGCTTCGCACCAGCGAGCTCCGCCGGCCGGGACTGGCACTTTGGCTTGTTCACGAAGACGATAACCCAGGCGCTCCCTCGACCCACCCCTGTGCAATCAGGAACGTTGCCGCAGAGAACCCATGACTACCGTGCCCCCTCGCCCCCACGGCCCTTCGCGCGATGAAGGCAAGGGGCTCCCAGTTGACAGTCGACACTTCAGGTTAGCGCTTCCCGTCGGCGTCTCATTTGTTCGCGATCTAGTTCCATTGTTGTTCGTTTCCTCAGCCGTTGTCTGGGCGCTACTTTGGTCTAGAGGCGAGGAGCACAGTGCGCTAGTTCAGTCGGTCTGTGCGACCACGGCGGTGATCTGGGTCATCTCACGCCGGTCTCCCGAAAGAACTTCCGGATCGCAGCGCGGCCACATCCGTGCGGCCATGTGGGTCATTGCAGGAGCGGTCCTGCTCAGGCTGCTTCTCCTACATTTCCTGCCCCCGCCGAACCAAACAGGCTTCGAGGAATTGCAGACCGGAGGGATTGCGTACCAAATTTTGCAGGACCACGCCCTGCCCCTGGAGTTCCGATTCACCAACCTCGCGGCGAGCGCCGGTTTCCTCCTCGGCGGCGAGAGACTCCGTGCGCTGCGGGCACCCTTCGTTGTCTTTGGGTTGATGACTCTCGCCCTGCTCGTCGCAACGCTCCGGCGTCTGGGGGCAGGCTGGCCCGCCACAGCCGCGACGTCTTTGATCGCAGCGTCCCTGCGCTGGTTGGTGATTGCTAATGTTGCTGACGAGCTATTTGCAAGTGTGTGGATTGCGGCGGCGATTGCGTGGTGCCTTGTGCTCGCCGAAGAGAAGCCAGACGAAGGCGAACGGTGGGCCGCGCTCGCAGGCATGTTCTCAGGAATGCTCATGTTTGAATACACCTCGTACCGGGTCTTCATCCTCCTCGCAACAGCGTGGCTCACATTTCGATTGTTTCACCCCTGTCCGAACCTGACGAGGCCGAGACTTCCGGCGCTGGCTTCCTTTCTCGTCGCAGGCGCAGCCGTTTCAGCACCGATGCTGGCGGACATCCTGCACCACCCGAACGACACCATATTCTTCGAGGCTTTCCGTCGTCACGGGGGCGAGAGGACCAGCGTTCTGTCAGCCGCGGCTTTGGAACACATTAGAGACTATGCCAAAGCCCTCGCCGGTGGCCTTTCACCGGCTAGCCTGTATCTGACCCAACCGGATCAACCGGCCATTCCGCCGCTGGTCGGAATCCTGTTCATGGGAGCACTTTTCGGTGCTGTAACGTGTAGGAAGCAAAGAATCCTGCAGGCCTTTGCCGCCACCACGGCTCTTGCCGTTCTGGCCGCAGCTCTGACCGCGAACAACGTCGAGCCAGGGCGACTTTCGCCGCTCTTGTTTCTTCTTCTCGTCCTGCTCGGTGTCTTCTTCGACCGACTGAGTCGAGCTCCAGAAATGGTCTTGGCTGCGATGAAGGTGATCCGCTCGAGGGGCCTGTCGATCCGCTCGCCTCGGTGGCCCAAACATTTGGCGGGCGCGACCTCGACAGGCTCGGCGCCTACATCGGGTTGGCCACGTCTTCTGTCTTGGTCGTTCGTCGTTCCCATCGCCGTCGTCGTGAGCGGTCTTAATGCCGCCTCGATCATCAGAATGGCATCTGACAAGGCCGTCATCGGGCAGTACTGTAACGATGATTACGCCACCGCGTATTGGTTGGGACAGGAGGCCCACCAGGGCCAGGACATTGTCTTAATCAACCCGGATTCTGGCGGCGGCTGGCTGACTGACACGGACATGATCTGGCTCTACGGGCCCAAGCACGTGGCTATCCATGGGTATGGCACGTGGCCGCCGCCAGACGTGATCCCCGCCGGCGCACTCGTGGTCCTCGGAGTTCGTGGGCGCAGCCTCTCCAAGGTCGAACTTGGACAGGTGGGCAGGCTCGCTGCCCAGCTCGGCGCACCCGAGGCCTTGAGACTTTATGACAACGCCGCCCAGAACCGATCGGTGGCCATGTTCGAGGTGCCTACAGCTCGACCAGGCGGCCGAAACTCAGCGAAGCGCCCCTGAGAAGCCATCCGATCCGCTGGCCACCGGCCCTACGCCAGCCTTGACTCGCTACGAAGAGAAGATCCGCGGACGGAAAAGGCGCCAGCGGGCGGCGCGGTACTGCAGGCTGGCCCACACGACGCCGAGGCCGTAGCGAGTGGAGCGGCCGAAGTTGATCGAGGACGAGTCCGCCTCGTACCTCGTCGGGCAGGAGACCTCGCCGACGCGGAAGCCGAAGAACAGCGCCTGCGCCAGCATCTGGTTGTCGAAAACGAAGTCGTCCGAGTCGGCCGCGAGCGGCAGGGCCGCCAGCACCCGGCGGGAGAACGCCCGGCACCCGGTGTGGTACTCGCTGAGCTTCTCCCCCAGCATCACGTTCTGGAAGAGGGTGAGCGCGCGGTTGGCGACGTACTTGTAGCGCGGCATCCCGCCAGCCAGCGCGCCCTTGCCGAGGATCCGGCTGCCGAGCACGACGTCGTACACGCCGAGCGCGATGAGGGAGCCCATCGCCGGTACGAGGCGCGGCTCGTACTGGTAGTCGGGATGGATCATGACGACGATGTCCGCGTCGCGCTCGAGCGCCGCCGCGTAGCAGGTCTTCTGGTTGCCGCCGTAGCCGAGGTTGCGCTCGTGCACCAGCGTCGGCAGGCCGAGCCGGCGGCTGAGGGCGACCGTGCCGTCCTGGCTCGCGTCGTCCACCAGGATGATCTCATCGGCCACGTCACGCGGGATCTCCGCGACGGTGCGTTCGAGCGTTCGCTCGGCGTTGTACGCCGGCAGCACCACCAGCAGGCGCTTGCCGTGGATCACCGTGCACCCTCCGCGGGTTGACCTGTCGGGCTCTCGCGAAGGAGTCGGTCGCATGTCGCCGTCGCCACCCCCGCATCTTGCACGATGGGTCACGCGGCGGCAAGCGCCGGGGCCGGATCACGCCGAGGCTGGACGGCTCAGCGCCTTGGGCCCGGCCGCGAGCTTGGGGAAGAACGCCCGCGCGCGGCGCATGATCCCCTCGACGTCGAGGTCGAGGCGGGCGCGCAGGATCTCCTGGCTCCCGTGCGGCTGGAACTCGTCCGGGATGCCGAGGCGCTCGATCTGCACGTCGGCCACCTTGAGCGTCGCGGCGGCCTCTTCGACGGCGGAGCCGAAGCCCCCCGCGAGCGCGTTCTCCTCGACGGTCATCAACCGCACGCCGGGCCGCAGCTGTACGGCGAGCAGCTCGACGTCGAGCGGCTTGACGAAGCGGGCGTTGACGACGGTGAGGTCGGGTCCGGCGTCGGCCGCGAGCCGCTCGGCCGCGCGCAGCGCCTCGCTCGCCATCGTCCCGATCGCCCAGATGAGCCCGTCGCGGCCCGTCCGCAGCACCTCCGCCTTGCCGATCGGCAGCGCCCGCGGCGGGGCGTCCATCGCGCCGCCGTAGCCGTTGCCGCGCGGGAAACGCAGCGCGACCGGCCGGCCGGCCGCGAGCGCGGTCGCGAGCATGTGGCGCAGCTCGTTCTCGTCCCTCGGCGCCATCACGACGATCTCGGGGAAGACCCGGAGGTAGGAGAGGTCGAACACGCCGTGGTGGGTCGGCCCGTCCGCTCCCACCAGGCCGCCGCGGTCGAGCACGAACACCACCGGAAGGTGCATCAGGCAGACGTCGTGGAAGATCTGGTCGTAGGCGCGCTGCAGGAACGTCGAGTAGATCGCGACGACCGGCAGGAGCCCGCGGGTCGCCAGGCCGGCGGCGAACGTGACCGCGTGCTGCTCGCAGATCCCGACGTCGAAGAAACGGCCGGGGAGAGCCTTGGCGAACGCGTCGAGCCCCGTGCCCTCGGCCATCGCGGCGGTGATCGCGACGATGCGGGGGTCGGCTTCGGCCATCTCGGTGAGGGTCTGGGCGAACACCTTGGTGTACGACGGCGGCCCCGGCTTCTTCTTCGCCACCTCGCCGGTGGCGACCGAGAACGGCGTCGCCCCGTGCCAGAACACCGGGTCGGCCTCGGCCGGCTCGTACCCCTTCCCCTTGCGGGTCACGACGTGGACGAGCACCGGGTGCGGGTTGTCACGGTAGGTGCGCAGCGTCTCGAGGAGTTGCGGCAGCGAGTGGCCGTTGACCGGCCCGACGTACTTGAACCCCAGCTCCTCGAACAGGAGCCCGGGGACGACGAGTTGTTTCGCCATCTGCTCGGCCTGTTTGGCGAGCTTGACCATCCCGTCGCCCACCCGCGGGATCGAGCGCAGGAACCGTTCCACATCGTCCTTCAGGCGGCGGTACGACTGGCCGTGGATGATGCGGTTGAGGTAGCCCTGCCAGGCGCCGACGTTGGGAGAGATCGACATCTCGTTGTCGTTGAGGATGATCATCAGCTTGCGGCTGAGGTAGCCCGCCTGGTTGAGCCC
>JAJXUY010000079.1 GCA_021782525.1 Acidobacteriota bacterium
TGCGTCGTCAGGCGCAGGAAGACGTCCTCGAGCGAAGGCGTCGTCTGCGCCAGCTCCAGCAGCACCCACCCCTTGGCGACCGCGAGGGAGAACACCTCGCGGCGCAGGTCGGCGCCGCCCTCGACCGCGAGGCGGAACCGCCCGCCCCCTTCGCTCCTCACCTCGGAGGCGCCGGCGAGCGCGGCGAGCGCGGTGCGGGCTTCGGCCTCGGGCGCCTCGAGCTGCACCGCGAGCTGCGCCGCGCCCGCGAAGCCGCCGCGCAGCTGCTCGGGCGTGCCGTCGGCGACGAGCTTGCCGCCGTCGATGATCAGGACGCGGCGGCACACCTGCTCGACCTCGGGGAGGATGTGGGTCGAGAGGATCACGGTGTGCTCGCGGCCCAGCTCGGTGATCAGCTCGCGGATCTTGACGATCTGCCGCGGGTCGAGGCCGACCGTGGGCTCGTCGAGGATCAGCACCGGCGGCCGGTGGATGAGCGCCCCGGCGAGGCCGACGCGCTGCCGGTACCCCTTCGACAGCGTGCCGATCACCTGGCGGCGGACGTCGGCGATCATGCAGCGCTCGGCCGCCTCGTCGACCCGCGCGCGCATCTCGCCCCGCCCGACGCCCTCGACGGCGGCGCGGAAACGCAGGTACTCCTCGACGCGCATCTCCGGGTAGAGCGCCACGTTCTCCGGCAGGTACCCGATCCGCGCGCGCACCGCGAGCGAGTCGCGGACGACGTCGAGGCCGGCGACCTTGACCGTGCCCGACGTCGGCTCGAGGAAGCCGGTGATCATGCGCATCGTGGTGGTCTTGCCGGCCCCGTTCGGGCCCAAGAACCCGAGGACCTCGCCCTCGGGCACGAAGAACGACACGTTGGTCACCGCATCCCTGTCGACGAATCGCTTCGTCAGTCCTTCGACCTCGATCACCTCTCACCTCCGCGCGCATGCCGCCGGGACGGTGCCCGGCCGACGTTGACCGTCCCGCGCTCCGGACGACCTCTAGCAATCGCGCTGCCAATTTACACCATGGTCTCAGGCTCACCGGCCGCGGACGGCGCCAGCCGGGCACGCCATCGTGGCGCGCCGAGCGGTGACGGAGACGGCCGCGAGGGCCGCCCGTCCCCCGATGCTATGCTCTCGACCCGTGACCGGGAGGCCAGGTCGGAACGGCTCGATCCGGGCGTTCGCGCTCTCCGCCCTCGCCGCGGCGGCCGTGATCGTCCTCGCCTACGCCAACCACTTCGCGAACGGCTTCCACTTCGACGACGCGCACGCGGTCGTGGACAACGTCTACATCCGCGAGCTCGGCAACATCCCCCGCTTCTTCACCAACGCCACGACGTTCAGTTCGCTGCCGCAGAACCAGGCGTACCGCCCGCTCCTGCTGACCAGCTTCGCGCTCGACTACCGGCTCGGCGGCGGGCTGGCGCCGTTTCAGTTCCAATTGACCTCGTTCCTCATCCTCCTGGCGCAGTGCGCGCTCATGGCGTGGTTGTTCGCGCGCCTGCTCGAGCGGGCGGCGCCTCATCCATGGAACCTCCCTCTGGCGCTCGTCGCCGCCACCTGGTACGGCGTCCACCCCGCCGTCGCGGACACCGTGAACTACGTCTCCGCGCGATCGGACTCGCTCTCCACGCTCCTGCTCGTCCTCGCGTTCGCCCTCTACGTGCGCGGCGGCCGGACCCGCACCCGCGGCCTCTACCTGCTCGCCCTCCTGCTCGCCGGCCTGGTCAAGCCGGTGGTCGTCGTCTTCCCGCTCCTGGTGTTGGCCTACCGGCTGCTCTTCGAGGACACGGAGGGGACACGACAGCGGCGCTGGGTCCAGGCGGGGCTCGCCGCGCGGCCCGCCCTCATCGCGGCCGTGCTGCTCGGCGTCCTGCACGCGCGGATGACGCCGCCGGGGTTCAACCCGGGCGGCCCGCCGGCGTTCAACTACCTGATCACGCAGCCGTACGTTGCGCTGCGCTACTTCGGCGCGTTCCTCCTGCCGGTCGATCTCTCCGCCGACACCGACCTGCGGCCGTTCGCGACCCTCGCCGACCCGCGTGCGTGGCTCGGCCTCGCGTTCCTCGCCGCGGTGCTCGCCCTGGCGTGGGCCGCCGCGCGCCGCCGCGCGGCCGCTACGGTCGCGTTCGGCCTGCTCTGGTTCGTGGTCGGTCTGCTGCCGACCTCGCTGTTCCCGCTCGCCGAGGTCGAGAACGACCACCGGCTCTACCTCCCGTTCGTCGGGCTGGTCCTCGCGGCCGCCGCGGCGGCGGGCCTCGTGCTGCGAGCCGCGGAGCGCGCCTTCCCGCGGCGGCGCGTCGTCGCGGCCGCGCTGGCGGCCACCGTCGCGGTGCTGGCGGCCGCCGCGTGGGGCACCCACCAGCGCAACCGTGTCTGGCGCGACGAGCTTTCGCTCTGGCGCGACGTCACGAACAAGAGCCCGGGCAACGGGCGGGGCTGGATGAACTACGGCCTGGCGCAGATGGCGAGCGGGCGGCTCGACGCCGCGATGGCGTGCTTCGACCGCGCGCTGACGCTCGTCCCGGACTACTCCTACCTGTACGTCAACCGCGGCATCGCGCTCGCCGCCGAGGGCCGGACGGCCGCGGCCGAGGCCAGCTTCCGCACCGGCGTCCGCCTCGCCGGCGCGTCGGCCGAGCCGTACTACTACTACGCCCGCTTCCTGCGCGAGCAGGGGCGGCCCGCGGAGGCGCTGGCGATGGTCCGGCGCGCGATCGCGGTGAGCCCGGCCCACCTCGAGTCGCGCCACCTGCTGCTCGAGCTGCTGGCCGAGACGGGCCGGGCTGAGGACTTGCGCCGCGCCGCGACCACGACGCTCGCACTCTGGCCCGACGACCCCGTGGCGCAGCGCTGGCTGACCGCCGCCCCGGCGGCTGCGGTGCCGACCCCGGACGCCCCGGCCGGTGGCGAGACGGCCGAGGGCGACCTCGCCGAGAGCCTGGCGCTCGACCGCGCCGGCCGCTTCGCCGAGAGCATCGCGGCGAGCCGCGCCGCGCTCCGCCTGCGCCCCTCCTACGCCGAGGCGTACAACAACATCTGCGCAGCCTACAACTCGCTCGGGCGGCCGCGGGAGGCGATCGCGGCGTGCGAGCAGGCGCTGCGGCTCAAACCCGACTTCCCGCTCGCCGCCGGCAACCTGCGCTGGGCGCGGCAACTCGCGGGCGTGGCCCGCTAGTCGGGTGCGCTCGGCGGGCGCGTCCGACCGGCGCGGCCGCACGGGAATGAGATGGGGGTCACGCGCGTTCCCCGGTCGAAGCAAGACGGGGGGGAGTCGATGCGTGCGCCATCATTGAGAAGAACAGCGTATCTCGTTGTCGTGCTGATCGTCGTGCTTTCGGTGACCGCGGCCACGACGGCGCGGGCGCAGGCCACCCCGTTCGTGGGCCAGATCATGTGGGTCGGCTTCAACTTCTGTCCGATCGGGTGGGCCGTGGCCGACGGGAGCGTGCTCCCCATCCAGCAGAACGCGGCGCTGTTCAGCCTGCTCGGCACCTATTACGGCGGCAATGGAGTGCAGACCTTTGCGTTGCCGGACCTGCGCGGTCGCGTGCCGGTCGGTTACGGCCAGGGGCCCGGGCTGCAGCCCTACGTGCTCGGTCAGCTCGGCGGCGAGGAAACCCACACACTGACGGTCAACGAGATGCCGCAGCACTCGCATGCGTTCTCGCTGTTCGCCTCCTCCGGCAAGGGCAACCAGCCGGCGCCGGCGAGCGGGAACTACCTCGCCGCCCCCGCGAGCGGCGACCGGCTCTACGCCTCCGCGGCGCCGTCCACCGTTCCTCTCGCTAGCGGGAACACCGGCGTCAGCGGCGGCAACCTTCCCCACAACAACATGCAGCCGTACCTCGTCCTGACCCCGTGCATCGCCACCGAAGGGGTCTACCCGTCCCACCCATGACGTCCGCTCGTGTTTTCGGAGGTGGTTCGATGAAACGTACATCCCTCGCGGCCCGTTCCCTCGGAGCTTGCGTCGTGCTCTCGTTGATCGGCGTGGCCAGCGCCACGGCCGGCTTCCCCGGTACCGACATGGTGGTGCCGGTGGTGGCGCGGGTCCAGGGGCTCGGTACCCCGGCCGGGCAGTTCTACTCGACGCTGTGGCTGACCAACCAGTCGGCCGACACGCCGGCGACCGTCGTGGTCCAGTTCTACCAGCGCAACAGCAGCGCCAACCCGGTCACCTCGACGACGCTGACGCTCTCGCCCGCCGAGACGCGGCGGATCGACGATTGCGTCGAGACGCTGTTCGGCGTCACCGGCGTCGCCGGTTCGTTGCGCCTGGTCTCGACGCAGGCCGTGCTCGCCTCCACCCGCACCTACAACCTGCCGCCCGGCGGCTCCGAGCAGGACACCACCGGGCAGTACTTCGGCGCGATCCCGGTGGCTTTCGCCGTCGGCCAGGGGCAGACCACGGAGATCCAGGGCGTGGCGCAGACCGGCCAGGACCGCTCCAACTTCGGCGTCATCGAGGTCACGGGTCAGGGGGTGACGGTGCGCGCGACGCTACTCGACGGCACCGGCGCCGTGATCGCCGCCAAGGACTACCCGTTGCCGCCGCACGCGCAGATGCAGCAGAGCGTCACCGACATCACGCCGGCGATCTCGGGGGTGGACAACGCGCTGCTCGAGATCTCGGTGACCTCGGGGGGCGGCGCGGTGCTGGCGTACGGCACGCAGAACACCAACGCGAGCAACGACGGGACGGGGTTCGAGATGGCGTTTCCGGCGAGCGCGCTGGGCAGCGGCGGCGTGACAACGCTGAACACGCTCAAGGGCGACATCACGCTCCTTGCGGGGGCGAACATCACGATCGAGCCCACGGGCGCCAACTCGCTCACGATCGCCGCGTCGGGGGTCCCGGGCCCGGCCGGGCCCACTGGGCCCACCGGCCCGGAGGGTCCGCGCGGACTCACCGGTCCACGCGGCGCCACCGGACCGGTCGGTCTCACCGGAGCCGCCGGCCCGACCGGTGCGATCGGCCTGACCGGTCCCGCCGGGCCCACCGGAGCGGCCGGCCCGATCGGCCCCACCGGCGCGATCGGACCGACAGGCCCGATCGGCCTGACCGGACCCGCCGGAGCGACCGGCGCCACCGGCGCCGCGGGTCCGCAGGGCGTTCAGGGCCCGGCCGGACCGCAAGGTCCGACTGGGTCGGCGGGCCCGCAGGGGCTGCCCGGGCCTCAGGGTCTGCCGGGAGCGACCGGCGCCACGGGTGCCACCGGCGCAACCGGACCGCAGGGTGTCTCGGGTCTCGACGCCGTCTGGGGTGACGGCTCGGCCGGCAGCTTGACGATCTCCGGCACCGTGGACTGGACGGTGAGCCCGCCTGCGGTTCCCAACTACCAGTACAGCAGCGTCACGGTGTCGGACAACGCGAGCTGGACGGTCCCCGCCGGCCTGGTGATCCGCGTCCTCGGCGGCTCGTTCACGGTCGGCGCCAACGTCACGGTCACCGTCGCGCCGGGTCCGGCCAACTCGGGTCCGTCGCCGGGGGCGGGGGTCGCGCTCGCCGGCGCCGACGGCTTCTCCGGCCTCGGAGGCGCCGGCCTCGGCCCCAGCCAGGTCGGGCTGGTCCTGCACCCACCGTTCATCGCCGGAGGTGGCGGCGCCGCCGGCAGCGCCGCCGGCGGCGGCGGCGGCGGCTCGCTCGTCGTTCGCGCCCAGGGCGGCATCACGATCGGCAGCGGGAGCGTCATCAACGCGAACGGCGGCAACGGCGCCGCCAACCTCGATCCGGCTGGAGGTGGTGGCGGCGGCGGGGGCGCAGGCGGCGTGATCATCCTCGCCAGCCAGGGCAACGTGACCAACAACGGAACGGTCGCCGCTGCCGGCAGCGGCGGCGGCGCTGGCAGTTCGGTCGCCCCGGGGTTCTTCGGGGGCGGCGGCGGCGGCGGCGGGATCGTCCACATCCTCGCCCCCAACGCGGGTGCCGTCGGCGGGACGATTGTCGCCGGCGGCGGCGCGGCCGGCGCGAACGGCGGCTCGCCGACCGGCTCCAGCGGCGGGGGCGGAGGGGCGTGCTCCGGCGCCGGTGGCAGCGGCGGCATCAACGGGGTCGGCCCCGGAGCCGGGAGCGCCGGCGCGGTCGTACGGACGCCGGTCACCGACCCGGCCGCGTTCTTCCTCTGAGACGTCCCGTGATGCCGCCGGAGACGACGGCGCCCCGCGTCGATGCTGCGGGGCGCCGTTCCTCTCCTGGGCGGCCGACTCAGTGCCGGTGCATGAGCATCAGCATGATCGCCTTCTGGACGTGGAGGCGGTTCTCGGCCTCGTCGAAGATCACCGACCAGCGGCCGTCCGCCACGGCGGCGGCGACCTCCTCGCCGCGGTGGCACGGCAGGCAGTGCATGAAGACCGCCTCCTTGTCGGCGGTTTCCATCAGCTCGGCGGTGACCTGGTAGCCGGCGAACGCTTTGAGGCGCACCTGCGCCTCCGACTCCTGCCCCATCGAGGCGAACACGTCGGTGTAGACCACGTGCGCGCCGCGCACCGCGTCCTCCGGCCTGGTGACGACCTCGACGCTGGTTCCGGCGGCCGCGGCGTCCTGACGCGCGAGCTCGACGATCTCGGGCTTCGGCTTGTACCCTTCGGGGCTCGCGACGCGAACGTTCATCCCCGCCTTCGGGCCGCCGAACATCAGCGAGTGCGCCATGTTGTTGCCGTCCCCGACGTAGGCGAGGGTCATGCCCTTGGTCGTCCCAAACCGCTCGCGCGCGGTGAAGTAGTCGGTGAGCGCCTGGCACGGGTGCAGCAGGTCGGTCAGCCCGTTGATCACCGGCACGGTCGCGTAGCGGGCGAGATCGGTCACGGTCGCGTGCGCGAACGTGCGCGCCATGATCCCGCTGACGTAGCGGGAGAGCACCTTGGCGGTGTCCGCGATCGTCTCGCCGCGGCCGA
>JAJXUY010000080.1:0-6512 GCA_021782525.1 Acidobacteriota bacterium
CGCCGGCGTGTTCGGCTCGACGGCGGGGAACGTGGCCGGGGTCAACTTCCTGCGCCAGAGTTTGGCATACGCCGGCGTCAACAACGTCGGCCAGACCGAATGGGCGTTCTATCTGCAGGACGACTGGCGCCTCGAGCGCTGGGCGGTGCAGATCGGGGCGCGGGTCGAGAGGTTCCGCTACTTCGCCTCGGACGGTTCGACGATCCTGGCGATGAGCCCGACCGTTTACCCGCGCCTGGGGGTCGCCTGGGACGTCCGCGGCAACGGCAAGCAGAGCCTCTCACTGGCATACGCGCGCTACTCCGACCCGCTGCTCTCCCCGATGATCCGCTTCGCCGGCAACCTCTCGGGGAGCGTCTGGGAGGACCAGGTGTTCCTGGGCGGCGACTGGTTCACCTACCGCACGAGAGGGTCGGCGACCCTCGCGCGCGATGCCGGGTTCGCACCCAACCTCGAGAACCAGGTGGCGACGGAGGTGCAGTTGGCCTACCGCGCCGACCTCGCCCGCGGGATGACGGCGCTCGTCCAGCTCTACCACCGCCGTGAGGACCACCTGATCGAGGACTACGATCCGTCGGTCTACTTCAACCCCGCCGTGGCGGGGCGGCTGGCCCTCACGCCGGCGGAGTTCGGTTACTCCGCGTCGGGCCCAGGCGCGGTCAACTACGTCCTCGCCAACCTCGTCGGTGGCAAGCGGCGGGCGTGGGGGCTCGATCTGAGCCTCGAGCGACGTTTCGACGGTGCCTGGGGCGCGAGCCTGCAGTACTCGTGGAAGCGCGCCGAGGGGAACAGCACGTCCAACGGCGACGCCAACCTGCAGGGCGATTTCCTCGCCCTCGATCCCCGCCAGCCGTACATGTACGGGCCCCTGCCGGGTACGATCGAGCATCAGGTCAAGGTGTTCGGATCGTACCGGACGCCCTGGCGCCTCGAGGTCGGCGCGCTCGTCTACTGGAACAGCGGCGCGGTGTTCACCGAGTCGGACATCTTCCGGCCGGGGAGCTACGACATCTACTACAACCACCTCCTCCCCGACGGCCGCTACGTGCGGGCCGGGACCGGGAGGGAGCCGGCCTACACGACCGTCGACCTCCGCCTCGGGTACGCGATCCCGGTGGGGCGGGCCGGACGCTGGCGGCTGATCCTCGACGTCATGAACGCCCTCGACAACCAGGGACCGATCAGGATCGAGGAGGCCCACAACGACCCCGAGTTCGCCTATCGTGCGCCCCGACTCCTGCTGGCGCCGCGCCGCTACCAGCTCGGCGTGAAATACGACTGGTAGGGGCGCGACGAGGTGGCCGGGGAGCGCCGCCGCGCCGGCGGCCCGGCGGCTATAATCCGCCCACGATGGTGCCCGACGCCGAGCGCGAGGTCCCCAAGACTCTGACGTTTCTCGGGGCCGGGGCCTCGCCCGTGGAGGTGCCGTTCGAACTGCCCCCGCGCTGGCGGGTGGCGCGCCGGCTCGGGACCGGCGGCCAGGCGGAGGTCTGGCTCGCCCAGGACCTCGAGCTCGGCGAGTGGGTGGCGGTCAAGCTCTTCCGTGACGACCTCGGCGAGACCCAGCGCGAGCGGCTGCGCCGCGAGGTGCGCCTCGGCCGGTCGCTGTCGCACCCCGGCCTGGTCCGTGTGTTCGAGCTGATCGAGGCCGGCGGCCGCCTCGCGGTCGTCATGGAGTGGGTCAGCGGCGGGACGCTCGCTGACCGCCTCGACGACGGGCCGCTGCCGATCGGGCAGGTACTCGCGGTCGCGGACGAGGTCCTGGACGCGCTCGCCTATCTGCATGGCCGCGGGGTTGTGCACCGCGACGTCAAGCCGTCGAACCTGCTGCTCGACGGGAACGGCCGGGTGCGCCTGGCCGACCTCGGCCTCGTGCGCTCGCTCGAGGCCGGTGGCGACCTCACCGCGACCGCGATGGCGGTCGGGACCCCCGGGTACATGAGCCCCGAGCAGATCCGCGGACTCGATCCCGCGCCCGGCGCGGACCTCTACGGTCTCGGCGTGTCTCTCTTCCACCTGCTGACGGGGGAGATGCCGTTTGCCGGGAACTCGAGCTTCGAGGTCGCGGACAAGCACCTGCACGCGCCGCCGCCCGACGTGCGCTCGCGGCGGGGGGAGTGCCCGGCGTGGCTCGCCCGTTTCGTAGGGCGCCTGCTCGAGAAGTCGGCCGGTGACCGGTGGCCCGACGCGGCCACGGCGCTCGACGCGCTGCGGCGTAAGCGGGTGTTCGTTTCACCGCGGTTCTGGCGGCGCGCCGCGCTGGTCGCGGCCGCGATCGCGGTGGCGGGCGGGTTGATCGCCGCCTGGGCGGGTGCCCGTCGCGGGCCGCCGGCCGCGGTGCGCATCACTCCCGGCGAGGTGGTCGTCACCGACGCGCGCAACCACGAGCTCTGGCGGCGGCACGATGCCAGCAAGGCGTTCGACGCCGTGGTCGGTGATTTTCTCGGCGAGGGCACGCCGCAGGTGGCCGTCAGCAGCGTTCCGGCCGGGAAGGGGCAGCCGGCCGGGACCGACGACATCGCGGTGATCGGCGCCGGCGGCCGCGAACGCGCGCGGTTCGCCTCCGTGGAGCCCGGCGGCCTGGCGAACCGGTACGCCGGTGTCGGGTCGGCGGTCGACATGCCGACGTTGTTCGCCCTCGACCTCGGCTGCGCGCACCCGGCACTCGGATGGGTCAACCAGTCGGTGCCGTGGTTTCCGTCCGTCGTCGGGGCCTGGGACGCGGCCGATGGCGGGCGTCCGGGGTTGCTGCTGTACAACTCCGGCCACATCCACCGACTGCAGACCGCGGACCTCGGGCTCGGGGCGCCGGTGGTGCTCGCGACCGGGATCAACAACCGCCTCGGTTACCAGAGCGTGGTTGTCATCCTCGTCCCGCCGTCCCGTGCCCGCCTCGCCTCGCCTTCGACATGCGTCTCTCCGGACCTGGAGAGGTGGACGGTCGACCGCGGGAGCGCCGGGCCCCACCCGGTCGCCTACGTGCCGCTCGGCCTCAGCCGCGGCGATGTGGAGATCGTCAAGGCGAGCCGCTCCGGTCTCGAGGTCAAAGACGGGCCGTCGCTGGTCGCCCTCGACGCCTCCGGCAACCCGCGCGGCTCGCCGCTGTTCGGGCGCGGCCCGGAGCCCAGGCAGCGGTTCTGGTGGGCGCTCGCCGCCGCGTGCCTCGAGATCAAGGCGGGCCGGGTTGACGCGGACCAGCTCGTGGCCACGCTGGACCGGACGCACGCCGACGTGCTCGCCGAGCCGCCGATGCGGCTGGCGCGCACGCTGATGCTGACCCGGGCGATGGCGATCGCGGGTCGCCACGACGCCGCGGTGGCGCTGCTGGCGGCCGCCGCGCGGGGCACGCCGGAGCAGCCTGATCTCTGGTTGCGCCTCGGCGAGCAGCTGGCCATGGCCGGGCGCCGGAACGCAGCGGTGGACGCTCTGATGGAGGCGGTCCGCCCGCGGCCGGCGGGCCGGGGCGGGCTCGACGCCGCCTTCGACCTCTTGCTGCTGGCGACGTGCGAGGGGGACGAGGCGCTCTACCGGCGCGTGGTCAGCCGCGTGTCCGGTGCCGGCATGGCGCAGGCGTCGCAGCTGCTCGTCCTTTTCGAGCCCGTGTGGGCGTTCTGCCGCGGCCTGTGGTCGCCCTCGTCCTACGATCTCAAGGGAGCCGACCTCACGCTGTTCCGGGCCGACCGTGTCCTCGAGCTCTGGGCGCGCTTCGAACGCGATGGCGACGCGGCGGCCGCCGAGCGCGAGGGCCTGGCACTCGCGCGCGACGACGAGGTCGGACCGCTGGCTCGGCTGCTCGTCGCGCGGGCGCAGGCCCGTGCCGGGAAGGCATCGTCGGCCGTGGGGGAGGCACGGACAGCGCTCGGCGTCCTGGCTCTCGGCAGCCGCACCGAACTCGAGGCGCGACTGTGGACCGCCCTGGCGCAGAGGGTCCTCGCCGACGCTCTGGTCGGCGCCGGGGACCGCGCCGCGGCGCGCGAACACTACGCCGCCGCGTATCGGCTGGCGCCCCAGTGCTGGTTCGGCCAGCCACCGTCGCGGTAGCGGGTGCCCGGGACGGCCCGCGCGCCGGCGGCCGTCGACCCAGGTCACTGCTCGCCGAACACCTGTGCCGTGAACACCTCGAACGTCGCGCCGCGGCGCCACGCGTCCGGCGGCAGGCCCGCCTTCTGCGCCAGCGCCGAGAGGAACGTCGGCAGGTCCCACCCGGTCTCGGTCGCCACCTGGGGGAGGAACACGGCGTGGCGGCCGCCCTTGGAGAGGAGCACACCGTGTGTGCCGAGCACGATCTCCTCCGGGCCCGCAACCTCGCGCATCGGCGAGAGCACGGACACCTCGAGCGCCTCCTGCGGCAACTCGGAGGCGTCGAGGGCCCGGAAGCGCGGATCGTGGGCCGCCGAGACGGCCGCCTCCACGATCGCGTCCACCAGCGGCTCACGCGCCTCCATCGTGCCGATGCAACCGCGCAGCTTGCCCTGGGCCCGTGCCTTGGCGCCGACGTTGTTGACCGTGACGAACACGCCGGCGGGCGCCGCCAGGTTGCCGGTGACGGGGTTGGCCGCGAACCAGTCGGCGAGCTGCCCCTCGTGCGTCAGGTGTGTCGCGAGCGTGGCCCGCGCCAACGCCAGCGCCGCCTTCTGCTCGGCCGCGCTCAGCGTCGTCAGGGGGGGCGGCGGCGGGTCGTCGCGCCACGGCCCCCAGCTCCCGTCGAAGTCCACGCCGGCGTAGGCGACCACCTGCGACAGGTCGCCGCTGACCGCCGCCGAGGTCGTCACGTCGACGACGGTCCCGCGGCCGCGAAAGGCGTGGGCGAGCAACTCGAGCAGCACCGTGATCGGGCGGGCGCCGCAGACCGTGTCGCTGCTCGCGTCGATCTGCTCGGTGAAGCCGCGCGGGTCCACCGCGGCGGCGCGCCCCGCGGTCGAGCGCGCGAGCGCGGTCAACGTCGCCGGGAGCGAGCGGTCCTCGGGGAACGGATCGTAGCCGTACGCGGCGCCGTGGTGCGTGAAGTCCGACGACGCCACCACCAGGGTGCCCGGCCCGACCAACTCCGCGAGTCGGCGCGCCATGGCGAGCGCGAGCGCCCGGTCGGTCGAGTGCCCGACGATGATCGGGACGATCGGGACCGCGCCGATCGTCGCCTGCAGGAACGGCAGCTCGACCTCGAGGCAGTGCTCCCGGTCGTGGGCGCGAGTCGGCCCGGCGAACTCGGGCCACCGGGCGAGCGCCGCGACGGCGGCCCGGTCCACCGGCATCTCTCCGAGTGGGGTCGCAAACGCGATGATCGCGGCCGCCGGCAGCGCGCCGCCGCGGAAATCGGCCTGGTGCGACGGGCCGAGCAGGATCACCCGGGTGAACCTGGCCCCCGCGAGCGCGGCGAACGCCTTGCCGGCCGTGGCGCCGGAGAACACGTAGCCGGCGTGCGGCGCGATCACGGCGACCGGCGGCGCCCCGCCGGCGCCCCCGCGCAAATAGCCCGTGACGTCGCGTTCGAGCTGCGCGGCGTTGCCGGCGTAGAACGCGCCCGCCACCGCGGGCGGGCGCACCTCGGCTCGCACCGTGTTCGTCGCCATGAGCACCCCCATCAGCACCGCGGACAGCCGCGCGAAGAGTCGCACACCACCACTGATAAGCCCGCCCGCCGGGAAGCGCAACCTCGGCCTCACGAGGGTGGCCCCCCGGCGAGCAGCCGGTTGAGCGGGTTGCGCGTCTCCCCCACCGAGGTGACGCGGATCGCGGCGTCCTCGCCCACCGGGCACTTGTTCTCGCAGATGCCGCATCCGACGCAGCGGGCGGGCTCGACCCGCGGCCGCTGCAGCCGGCGCTCGCTCCCGTCGCGGGCGATCTCGACCGCCGCCTCGAGCCAGATCGCCTTTGGGTCGGTCGGGCACATCTCCTCGCAGACGATGCACGGGGTCTGCATCGCCCACGGCAGGCAGCGGCCGCGGTCGACGAACGCGGTGCCGATGCACACCGGGGGCTTCCCGTCGTAGCCCGTCTTGCGCGCCGCCGAGAGGCGGGTGATCGCCGAGGTCGGGCAGACCTCGCCGCAGCGCGTGCAGGCGAACTCGCACCAACCGCGGCGCGGCACGATCACGGGTGTCCAGAACCCCTCGACGCCGGCCTGGGTGATCGCGGGTTGGATGGCGCCCGTCGGGCACGCCTGCTGACACAGCGAGCACTTGACGCAGCGCTCGAGGAACCCGTCCTCGGCGAGCGCGCCGGGCGGGCGCAGGAGGCCGGCGCGGGCCGTGGCGCGACCGCCGCCGGCGGCGCGCAGCAGCGGCGCGACCGCCAGCGACGTGAGCACGGTCCCGACCAGCGTCCGGCGAGACAGGTCGGGGGGCGGCGGCTGCGGGAGAGGGGGCAGCGCACGGTAGCCGATCGCCGACTCGGGGCAGGCGGGAACGCAGTTGAGGCAGACCATGCACTCGCCGACCCGGTGCCGGCCCAGAGGCTCGTCCGCGCCCTGACAGGCGAACGCGCACAGCGTGCAGGAGTTGCATGCCTCATCA
>JAJXUY010000080.1:6522-6817 GCA_021782525.1 Acidobacteriota bacterium
GGATGCGGAACACGGCGAAGCGCGCGAACACGCCGAGCAGCGCGCCGAGCGGGCAGAAGGCGCGGCAGAACAGGCGCGGGATCCACCGGCTCGCGACCACGATCCCGAGGAGCACGAGCGCGGCGAGCCAACCGCCCGGCACCGGCCGCCCTCCGGGCAACACCGGCCATACCCCGGAGGCGAGGCCGCGGGCGGTGAGCGAGAGCGGGTCGAGCAGGCCGGTCTGTAGCGTCCCGGCGAGCGCGCCGACGAGGAGCGCGGCGAGGGCGTAGTACTTGAGGGCGTACCAGCGCCG
>JAJXUY010000081.1:0-6423 GCA_021782525.1 Acidobacteriota bacterium
GCGCGAGCGGGCCGCCGAGCTCGGCACCAAGCTGGGGCTGCCGCGCGAGGTGGTCCAACGCTTCCTCGCCGAGGTCGACGACCCCGGCCAGTTCGCCGACGCCGTCGCCACCAACCTGGACATGTCGCTCGCCGAGCGGCAGGCGCTGCTCGAGACGCTCTCGGTCGAGGAGCGGCTGCGCCGCGTGCTGCTGTTCGTCCAGCGCCAGCTCGCCGTCGTCGACGCCCAGGCGGAGATCAAGTCGAAGGTCCAGGCGGAGCTCGGCGGGCGCCAGCGCGAGTTCTACCTGCGCGAGCAGCTCAAGGCGATCCAGAAGGAGCTCGGCGAGGGCGACAAGGCGAACGACACCGACGCGCTGCGCGCCAAGCTCGCGGCGCTGCCGCTGCCCGAGGCGGCGCGCAAGGAAGTGGACCGCGAGCTCGCGCGCCTCGACCGCGCGGCGGGCGAGTCGATGGAGGGGCAGGTCATCCGCACCTACCTCGAGACGGTCGCCGAGCTGCCGTGGGGGAAGCGCAGCGAGGAGAAGCTCGACCTCGCGCACGCCGCCGAGGTGCTGGAGCGCGACCACTACGGCCTCGCCGACATCAAGGACCGCATCCTCGAGTTCCTCGCCGTGCGGGCGCTGCGCGCCGAGCCTGCGGCGGAGGCCGGCCGCGGCACGGAGGCGGCGGGCGCCGGCGAGCGGCCGCGCGGCCGTGCCCCGATCCTGCTGTTCGCCGGCCCGCCGGGGGTGGGCAAGACCTCGGTGGCGCGCTCGATCGCGACCGCCATGGGGCGCGAGTACGTCCGCATCTCGCTCGGCGGCGTGCGCGACGAGGCCGACATCCGCGGCCACCGGCGCACCTACGTCGGCGCCATGCCCGGCCGCATCGTCCAGGGGATGAAGCAGGCGGGCACGGCCAACCCGGTGTTCCTCCTCGACGAGGTGGACAAGCTCGGCGTCTCCTACCAGGGCGACCCGTCGGCGGCGCTGCTCGAGGTGCTCGACCCGGCGCAGAACGACACCTTCACCGACCACTACCTCGGCGTGCCGTTCGACCTCTCCGAGGTCCTCTTCATCGCCACCGCGAACCTCGTCCAGTCGATCCCGGAGCCGCTCCTCGACCGCATGGAGGTCGTCGAGTTCTCCGGCTACACCGAGGGGGAGAAGCTCGAGATCGCCAGGCGCTTCCTCCTCCCGCGGCAGCTCGCCGAGTCCGGCCTGCGGGACGGCCGCCTCACCATGGGCGACGACGCGCTCGCAGCCACCATCACCGGTTACACGCGCGAGGCCGGCGTCCGCCAGCTCGAGCGCGAGATCGTCCTGCTCGCGCGCAAGGTCGCGCGCCGCATCGCCGGCGGCGAGATCGCCGGCGCCGCCCTCGACGCCGCCGAGGTCGCGCGCCTGCTCGGGCGGCCGAAGGTCCACCCGGAGCACGCGGCGGCCGCCGACCAGGTCGGCGTCGCCACCGGGATGTACTACACGCCGGCCGGCGGCGACATCATGTTCGTCGAGGCCTCCACGATGCGGGGCAAGGGCGAGCTCGTGCTCACCGGGCAGCTCGGCGACGTGATGAAGGAGTCGGCGCGCGCCGCGTGGAGCTACGCCCGCGCCCACGCCGACGAGCTCGGCATCGACGAGGCCGCGTTCGAGCGCGACGTGCACGTCCACGTGCCCGCCGGCGCGGTCCCCAAGGACGGGCCCTCGGCCGGGGTGACGATGACCGTGGCGCTGGTCTCGGCGCTTTCCGGCCGCCCGGCGCGCCACGACCTCGCGATGACCGGCGAGATCACGCTCTCCGGGCGCGTGCTGCCGATCGGCGGCGTCAAGGAGAAGGTGCTCGGGGCGGTGCGCGCCGGGATCACGACGATCGTGTTGCCGCGCGCCAACCAGGCGGACCTCGACGACCTCCCGGCCGAGGTGCGGCAGCGGCTCACGACGTTCGCCGCCGAGCAGCTCGACGAGGTCCTGGCGCTCGCGCTGCGCGGCGCCTCGCTGCGCGAGGGGCGGCTGACCTTCGCCGAGGCCGCCGTGGCGAGCCCCGTCCCCGCGCACTGAGCGCGCGGCGGCGTCCGGGCGCGTATCCTGGGCGCGGAGGCCAGCCGTGATCGCGTTCCAGACCTTGTTCCTCGGGCTCGTGTTCGGGACCGGACCGGTGCAGGTCATGGTGAGCCCGCCGGTCGTCACCGCGGAGATCTTTCTCGACGGCGCCTCGTTGGGCGTCGTGCGCGCCGCGCCGTGGGAGGTCGGGTGCGAGTTCGGCGCCGCGCCGCAACCGCACGAGCTGGTCGCGATCGGCCGCGACGCCGAGGGGAAGGAGGTCGCCCGCGCCCGCCAGTGGGTCAACCTGCCGCGCCCGGCCGCCGAGGCGCGCGTCGTGGTGGAGCCCGACGCCCGCGGCGCGCCGGCGTTCGCGCGGCTGGCCTGGCACACGATCGACGACGCCAAGCCGAAGCGGTTCGACGTCACCCTCGACGGCCGCGAGGTGCCGGTTGCGGACCCGCTGCGCATCCCGCTCCCCGCGCTCGACCTCGCCCGGTCGCACCTCCTCGCGGCCGAGGTCGTGTTCCCGGGCGGCGTCGTGGCGCGCACCGAGGCGAGCCTCGGCGGCGACGTCAAGGCCAGGGCCGCGTCCGATCTGACCGCGGTCGCCGTCGTGCTCCGCCCCGGCCAGACGCTGCCGCCGCCCGATGCGATGCAAGGTTGGTTCCGCAGCAACGGCCGGCCGCTGCGGGTCGTCGGCGTCGAGGAGGGGCACAGCGACGTGATCGTGGTGTTCGACCAGGACAGCCTCGGCCGCTTCCGCGGCATCACGCCGCCCAACCCTTTCTCCCCCGCGATGACGACCACGATCCCGATCCAGGCGAGCAAGGGCGGCAACCGGCTCTACGGCCTCTGGGCCGTGCCGCAGCGGCCGCAGGGCGCCGCCGGGCCGGGGCTGTTCTCGCTCTCGATCCCGCTCGACACCGACGTCGACGACGTCCGCACCCTCATCTTCCGCTTCAACTTCCCGGCCGCCGGCCCGCGGCAGCAGCAGCTCGCCAACGCGGTGGCGACCGCCGGGATGCAGGCGGCGGCGCTCAACCGCCGCCGCGCCGTGGTGCTGATCGTCGGCGAGGCGCCGGCCGACGCGAGCACGATCTCGGTCACGGCCGCGCGCGCCTACCTCGAGAGCCTCGACGTGCCGCTGTTCGTCTGGACGCCGGAGCGGCGGATCGCCGGCCTCTCGTTGCCCGGCTGGGGCCGCCCCGACGACATCTCCACCGATCTCCAGCTCCAGGGCGGCGTCACCAGGCTGCAGAACGCGCTCGCGGCGCAGCGCATCGTCTGGCTCGCGGGCAGCGTCCTGCCGCAGAGCGTCACCCTCGCCCCCGGCGTGACGCAGGTGTTCCTGGCGCGCGGCGTCGTCCGCGAGCCGCGCGCCCGCTGAGCGCGCTTAGCGGCCGAGGGTGAGTGCGAGTAGGACCTGGGCGAGGTAGTAGGCGGGGAGGCCCCAGGCGCGGCTGGCGAAGCGGCGGACGACGAAGCGGTCGCGCGCCACCGCGAGGTCGGAGAGGTAGAACAGCAGCGCCCCCGCCGGGGCCATCCACGGCGCCCGGCCCGCGACCGCCAGGCCGCCCCACACCATGCCGGTGATCACGGCGATGTAGGCGAGCACGGGGACGCGCATCCGCCCGAGGTGCGGCCACAGCCAGACGGCCGCGGCGGCGCTCGGCGCCGCCATGACGGCCGCGGCCGGCCACGGCCAGGCGGCGAGCGGCAGCTGCGTCGCGAACGCGGCGGCGTAGGCGAGGTGCGCCGCGAGGAAGGCGACCAGTCCGGGCGCGAGGCCGTGCGGCCAGGCGAGCAGGAGGTCGCCGGCCAGGCAGAGGACGAGCGCGACCACCACCCACCGGTCGTACGGCCGTGCGAGGTCGGCACGGACGAGGGCGAGCGCCACGAAACCCAACGACGCGGTTGCCTTGGCGGCCGCGGCCGTCCCCCGCGCGCCGCGCCGCTCGGCGCCCACGAGCGCGGCGGTCGCGGCCGCGACGACGGCGATCAGCGCGGCGGGCACGACGAGCGGCCCCATCGTCTCAGGCCAGGAGCCGGCCGCTCCGCCGGTCGGGCTCGACGAGCGCGCCGGAGGCGACCACGACTTCGCCGCCCAGGAGGACGTGACGCACGTCCCAGGTGCTGGTCCGCCCAGGGTAGGTTTCGTACGCGTCGGCGAGCGTCGAGACGACCGGGCGCGGCGGGGCCGCGGGATCGACGACGGCGAGGTCCGCGTCGGAGCCCGGGGCGATCGCGCCCTTGCGCGGGTACACGCCGAGCAGCTTCGCCGGGTTGGCGGCCAGCCGGGTCGCCAGCTCCCCGAGGCCGAGGTGGTGTCTGGTCACCAGCAGCTCGAAGAGCATCGGGACCAGGGCGCCGATCCCGGCAACGCCGCGCGGGACCGTGCGCAGGTCGCGGCGGCCGACGTCCTTGTCGACCTTCGTGAACGCGCAGTGGTCGGTCGCGAACAGGTCGAACGCCCCCGCCGCGGCGGCGGCCTCCAGGCGCGAGCGGGTCGCGGCGGCGCGCAGCGGCGGCGTGCACAGCAGGCGGTGGCCGTTGCGCCCCCCCAGCGCGGCCTCGGTGAGCAGGAGGTAGTGCGGCGCCGTCTCGCAGGTGACGGCGGCGCGCGAGCGGGCCGCCGCCACGCGCGCCACGGCGTCCGCGGTCGAGACGTGCACGATGTGCACCGGGCAGCCGGTGCACGCGGCGAGCTCGATGACGCGCTCGACGGCCGCGACCTCGGCCGTCTCCGGGCGGAGGCGCGCCTGCTCGCGCGCGTCGCCGGCGTCGAACGTCGGCGCGGCGACCGCGCGCAGGACCTCGTCGTCCTCGCAGTGCACGAGCAGCCGCGCCCCGAGCGGCGCGAGGCGCTCCATGACCCGGCCGATCCGGTCGTAGCCGCTGTGCAGCCCGGCCTCCCGGTAGGTCGTGTAGAGCTTGAACGTCGTCCACCCCGCGGCCACCAGCGCCGCGACCTCGGCCCACGGCCACGGCCACACGGTCGGCGTCAGGTGGAAGGCGACGTCGCAGTGGCAGCGCCCGCGCGCCGCGGCCCGGCCGCGCTCGAGCGCGCCGGAGAGCGCCTCGCCGGCCCGCTGGGTGACGAACCCGGCGACCGTCGTGATCCCGGTGCGCACGGCGAGCTCCGTCGCGGTCGGGAACGTGTCGGCAAGCTGGTAAGGCCCGATCGTGTCGTCGACGTGCACGTGCGCGTCGATCATCCCCGGCAGCACGTGCAGCCCGTTCGCGTCGATGACCCGCTCGCCGGGGAGCGGCGCGAGGTGGCCGATCTCGGCGATCGTGCCGTTCGCAACTCGGATGTCGGCGTCCCGGGGGCCCTCCGGCGTCCACACCGTCCCCCCCTGCACCAGCACGCCTGGTCGTTCGCGGTCCCCGGACCACGGACCACGGACCACGACTTTCAGAACCTCTCCCACAGCGCCGCCGACCGCTCGCGCGCCTTCACCATCACCTCGGCCTCGTCGAGGTCGAGCTCGAGCCTCTTCCCCGCCATCAGCACGCGGCCGCCGACGATCGTGGTGTCCACCGCCGCCTGCGACACCCCGAAGACGAGGTGCCCGAACAGCGTCCCCTCGTCGAGCGGCGTCGGCGGGTCGTAGTCCACCAGCACGACGTCGGCCGCGTGCCCCTCGGCGAGCTCGCCGAGGCCTTCCTGCGGCCAGAACCGCTCGGCGATCCGGGCGTTGCCCGACACCAGCAGCGAGACCGTCTCGATGAAGCCGCACGACGGGTCGCCGGCGGCGAGGTGGCGCACGAACAGCGCGGCGCGCAACTCCTCGAGCATGTCGGTGGTCATCGCGTCGGTGCCGAGGCCGACGAGCACGCCGGCGGCCAGCATCCCCGGCACGTTCGCGACCCCGACCGCGTTGTTCATGTTCGACTGCGGGTTGTGCACGACGGCCGTGCCGGTCTCGGCGAGCAGCGCCGCCTCGTGCCCGTCGATGTGGACGGCGTGGGCGGCGATCGTGGCGGGCCCGAGGACGCCGAGGCGGTGCAGCCGCTCGACCACGCGCTCGCCGTGCTCGCGCATCGAGTGCTCCTCGTCCGACGCCGCCTCGGCGACGTGGACGTGGAACCCCACCCCTTGCTCGCGCGCGACCGCCGCGGCGCGCTCCAGCGTCGCGTCGGAGAGCGTGAACGCCGCGTGCAGGCCGAACGCCGCGGCGAGACGCGGGTCGCGCTCCCGCCGGCAGCGCGCGGCGAACGCCGCGTTCTCCGCGATCCCCTCGCGGGCGATCGCCTCGCCGTCGCGGTCGGAGACCTCGTAGCACAGGCAGGCGCGCACACCCACCTGGCCGACGGCCGCGGCGAGCGCGTCGAGCGAGCCGCGCACCGCGTGCGGGCTCGCGTGGTGGTCGACGAGCGTCGTCGTCCCGTGGCGCACG
>JAJXUY010000081.1:6433-6814 GCA_021782525.1 Acidobacteriota bacterium
CGAGAGGCGGCCGTCCTCGAGGTCGAGGGCGCGGTCGAGCCGCCACCACAGGTGCTCCAGCACCTCGCGGAACGACGCCGACGGCGCCGCCTTGCCCAGGCCGCGCGCGAACGCCGAGTAGAAGTGCGTGTGCGCGTTGATGAACCCCGGCATCACCAGCTTGCCGGCGGCGTCGATCACCCTCGCTCCGGCGGTCGCGACCGTGCCGTGCGGCGCGATCCGCGCGATCCGCCCCTCCTCGCACAGCACGTCGTGGCCGGGCAGCACCCGCGGGCGCGCGCCGAGGGTGACCACGGTGCCGTTCTCGATGAGCAGAGATCCCACTCCCGCCTCCTCAGCGCTCGCGCAGCGCCGCCGCCTCCGCGGGCGTGCGGTCGCGCA
>JAJXUY010000082.1 GCA_021782525.1 Acidobacteriota bacterium
GCGGCGCCCGGCCTGTACCGGCGCGCCTGGACGCTGCCGCTCGCGTTCTCGCGGCGCGGCCCCAAGACCCTGTACTTCGCCAACCAGATGCTGTTCGCGACCGGCGACGGCGGTGACCACTGGAGCGTCGCCAGCCCTGACCTCACCCGCGAGAGCCCGGGCTCGCCCGCGAGCCTGCACGCCGCCGGCATGACGTCGGACGCCGGCGCGGCGCCACGGCGGGGCGTGATCTACGCGCTCGCCCCCTCATCGCTCGACGGCCGCCTGCTCTGGGCCGGCACCGACGACGGCCTCGTCTGGCGCAGCGGCGACGGCGGCGCCCACTGGAGCGATGTCACGCCGCCGGAGCTGACCGCGTGGTCGAAGGTCGCCGGCATCGAGGCCTCCGGCTTCGACGCCGCGACCGCCTACGTCGCGGTCGACCGCCACCGCCTCGAGGACCGGCGGCCGTACATCTACCGCACCCGCGACGACGGCGCCCACTGGCAACCGATCGTGGCCGGCATCCGCGACGGCGACTTCGTCAACGCGGTCCGCGAGGACCCGGCGCGGCGCGGCCTCCTCTACGCCGCCACCGAGCTGGGCGTCTACGTCTCGTTCGACGACGGCGACCACTGGCAGCCGCTGCAGCTCGACCTGCCACGCGTGTCGGTACGCGACCTCGAGGTCCACGGCGGCGATCTCGTCATTGCCACCCACGGGCGCGGCTTCTGGGTCCTCGACGGCCTCGCCCCGCTGCGCCAGATCGAGCCCGACGACCGCGCCGGCGAGACGCGGTTGTTCGAACCGTCCCCGGCGCGGCGGCTGCGGCCGGCCGGGTTCACCGGCACACCGCTGCCGAAGGACGAGCCCACCGCCGCCAACTCACCGTTCGGCGCCGTGATCGACTACGTGCTCGCGGCCGCTCCGCGCGGGCCGGTCACGCTCGAGATCCGCGACGCGGCCGGCGCGCTCCTCCGGCGCTACTCCAGCGCCGACCTCCCGCCTGCGGCCGACGCGGCGACCGCGCACGCGGCGCCGGAGTGGCTGCCGCGGCCCAGCGTGCTCGCCGCCACGCCCGGGGCGCACCGCTTCGTCTGGCCGCTGCGGCGCGCGCTCCCCCCCGAGCTGGCGCACGGCAACCCATACGCGGACGGTCGCTGGGTACCCCCCGGCCGCTACTCCGTTGCGCTGGCGGTGAACGGCGAGGTGCTGCGGCAGCCGCTCGAGGTCGAGCCCGACCCGCGGGTGGTCCTCCCCGCCGCCGCCTACGCGCGCCAGGACGCGCTCGCCGCCACGATCGAGGCGGCGCAGGTCCGCCTCGCCCGCGCCCAGTCGCAGGCGGAGGCGATCCACAAGGCCCTCCTCGCCCTCGGCCCGGACGCGAGCCTCGGCGAAGACGCCCGCCGGCTGGACGGCGAGGTCGTCGCGATCACCGGCCTCGCCTCCACCGCCAACCCGGCCAACGTCTGGGCTGCGCCGGTGAGCGCCGTCGAGAGCTTCCGCTTCCTCGAGCTGGCGCTGCGAGGACTCATGGGTGCCGTGGACGGCGCCGACGCGGACCCGTCCCCGGACGCTGTCGCCGGGACCGCCCGGCTGGAGGAGCTGCTGGCGACGACGCTCGGCCGTTGGGAGCGCCTGCGTGCACGAGCCCGGACGTTGGAGCCGCACCGCCACGGCGGGCCAGTTGCGCCTGAAACGGTTCGCCGGTAGCCTCTGCCAATGGACGGCACGCTGCGCAACCTCTTCCGCACCAAACCGCTCGCGATGCTGCTCGAGGAGTCGGCGGCCAGCCGTCTGAAGCGCGCGCTTGGCATGTGGGACCTCATCGGTCTCGGCATCGGCGCGATCATCGGCGCCGGCATCTTCGCCACGGTCGGCACCGCCGCCGCGGGCGATCCGTCGCGGCCCGGCGCCGGGCCGGGCCTGATCCTCTCGTTCGTGCTCACCGCCGCGGTGTGCGGCCTGGCGGCGCTGTGCTACGCCGAGCTCGCGGCGCTGGTGCCGATCGCCGGCTCCGCGTACACCTACGCCTACGCCACCCTCGGCGAGCTGCTCGCGTGGATCATCGGCTGGGACCTGATCATCGAGTACGCGGTCGGCAACGTCGCGGTGGCGATTTCGTGGTCGGGGTACTTCGGCGAGATGCTGCGCGGGGTCGGGATCACCATCCCGCCGTGGCTGATGACCGACCTGCGCACCGGCCTGGCGACGCCGTCGATCGTGGCGGCGGCGCCGCACATCGGCGGCGTGCCGATCATGATGAACCTCCCCGCGGCCGCGATCGTGCTCCTGATCACCTGGGTGCTGGTCATCGGCGTGAAGGAGTCGGCGCGCCTGAACGCGGTCATGGTGATCATCAAGCTCGTCGTCCTCGCCTTCTTCATCGTGGTCGGGGTCAACTACGTGCAGCCGGCGAACTGGCACCCGTTCCTGCCCAACGGCTGGCACGGCGTCTGGGCCGGGGCGGCGATCGTCTTCTTCGCCTACATCGGCTTCGACGCGGTCTCGACCGCGGCCGAGGAGACGAAGAACCCCGGCCGCGACCTGCCGCGCGGCATCATCGGCTCGCTGATCATCTCCACGGTCATCTACATCGCGGTCGCGGCGATCGTCACCGGCATGGTGCCGTGGTTCGAGCTGCACACCGCCGAGCCGCTCACCGTCGCGCTGAACCGCTACAGCCTCGGCTGGGCGGCGGGGATCGTGGCGGTCGGCTCGGTCGCCGCCCACACCGCGGTGCTCCTCGTCTTCCAGCTCGGCCAGCCGCGCATCTTCTACTCGATGGCGCGCGACGGCCTGCTGCCGCAGGCGTTCGCCAAGGTGCACCCGAAGTACCGCACCCCGCACGTCACCACGATCCTGTCCGGCGTGCTGGTGGCCGCGTTCGCCAGCTTCGCCAACATCGAGGAGATGGTGGACCTCACCAACATCGGCACGCTGTTCGCCTTCGCGCTGGTGTCCGCGGGGGTGATCGTGCTGCGCCGCACCCACCCCGAGGCGAAGCGGCCGTTCCGTGTGCCGTTCGTGCCGTGGCTGCCCGGCCTCGCGGTCGGCGCCTGCCTCTTCCTCGCCGCCGGGCTGCCGTTCATCACCTGGATGCGGTTCGCGATCTGGCTCGTCGTCGGGATGGTGATCTACGCCTTCTACGGGTACAAGCGCTCGGCGCTGCGCCGCGTCCCCAGCGCCTCTCAGAACACCGCGTAGGCGCCGTTGCGGATGACCCGCACCTTCATCCCGTCGGGGCGGACGCAGGCGGCCTCGGCGACCTGAATCGGGTTGCCCTTGGCGTACACGATGTCCTGGTGGACGACGGTCTCCGGCTCGATGAACGCCTTGACGCCGATCGCGCCGCCGAGGTGGTCGGAGCGCCCGTACGCCCAGTGGAAGCCGGCCTTCTCGTCCTCGAGCACGTTGCCGGTCACCTGCGCCCATTCGTTGCAGCCGAACGCGACCTCGGCGATGTTCGTGCGGGCCGGGTCGGCGGCGAAGAACGCCCGCAGCGTGTGCGCCCGCTCGTCGTTACCCTCCACCTTCACGATCCGGTTCGCCTCGACCCGGAGCGAAATGAGCTCCTGGCCCTCGCGCACCGGCAGCGTCCCGTTGGTGAGCGACGGCTGCCCGGGTTGTTCGCCCTCGTACGGTACGATGAACGTCTCACCCGAGGGCAGGTTGATCACGCGGTCGCCGCCCTTGAAGCGCGGCAGGAAGCCGTCGTCCATCTCGGGCTTGCGGTGGCGCAGGTCGAACGTGCAGCGGTGTCCGGTGGAGAACGCCACCTCCAGGCTCGTCGCCCCGAGCAGAGCGCGTTCGAGGATCTTGCAGCGGCGCGCCACCTCGCGGTAGTCGGCCGCGAGCGAGGTGCGCTCCATCCACTTCGCGATTCCGGGCATCGAGGCCGCGCGGAAGTCCTCCTTCTCGTGGCACAGACCGTCGAGCGCCGCGGTGGCGGAGTATTCGGTGAGGAACGCCGCCAGCGTGCTGCCGAGCAGCGTCTCCCGCATCGCGACCGACTGGCCGGCGAGCGCCCCGGCGTCCGGCAGCTCGGCGCCGTTGGCGCCGGTCGCCCGGAAGGTGAGCAACGGCCGCACCGTGAAGTTGCGCCCGCGGCCGAGGGCGGCGAACGCGCGCTGCCACTCCGCCGCCATCGCGCGCCGTTCCTTCCACGCCTCCGAGTCCTCGCCGAGCGCCCGCGGCACGTCGCACGCGACGGTCACGACTTCGCCGGGCTGCGGGTCGAAGACATCGGTCAGGAGCTTCATGAGATCGAACGCCATCGGGACCTCCCGGTTCGCCGGACGGCTTAGCCTAACACCGCCCGCCACCGCGCGCGTCAGGCGCGGGCCGGCAGTCCGAGCGGGGCGAGTGCGGGCAGCGACCACGGCTCGTCCGGGTAGCGCACCGCCTCGAGGAACAGCCCGGCGGCGGGGGCGGCCAGCGGCGGTGCCGGAGCCCGGCCCGCGAGCCAGCGCACCACGTCGGCGGCGGCGGCCTCGCCGCGGCCGACCGTCACCAGCGCTCCGACCATGCGGCGCACCTGGTTCCACAGGAAGTGACTGGCGACGACCCGCAGCTGCACGCTCCCGCCAAACGCCGCGACCTCGACCGCCTCCACCTCGACGAGCGTGCTCTCGGCCTCGCCGGCGCGGCGGGCGAAGGCGCGGAAGTCGTGGCGGCCCGCGAAGCGGCCCGCCGCCTCGCGCATCGCCGCCTCGTCGAGCCCGCCCTCGACCCACCACGACGTGCGCTTGCCGAACGCCGAGCGCCGCGTCGCGATCTGGTAGCGGTAGGCGCGCGCGACGGCGTCGTGGCGGGCGTGGAAGCCGCGCGGCGCGGGGCGCAGGTCGAGCACGGCGAGGTCCGCGGGCAGGTCGCGCTCGAGATCGCGCAGCAGCCCGAGGGGGCGCAGCGGGGCGCGGCAGCGCAGCGATGCCACCTGCCCGAGCGCGTGCACCCCCGCGTCGGTGCGCCCGGCGCCCTGGAGGTCGAGGCCGCGCTCCCCGGTGACGGTGCGTAGCGTGTCGAGCAGGACACCCTGCACCGTCCGCCCGGAGGCCTGCACCTGCCAGCCGGAGAACTTCGTCCCCTCGTACTCGATCAGCAGCCGGTATGTCGGCACGGCGGCAGTGTACCCGCCCCGGGCCGGGACGCGGGCGACGACCCCCTCAGCGACGCGCTCCTCTACTTCTTCTTCGGGGTCTTTGCGGTCGTTGCGGCCTTGACCTCGACCGACGTCGCGACCATCCGGTACTGGATCGTGACCTTCGCGCCGACCTTGAGGTCGCCGGTGACCTTGGTGGCGGCGTCGCGGGCGAGCTCCCAGCGGTCGTGGCCCTTCTGAACCACGATTAGGTCGTTGGACACGGAGAGCACCGGCCCGGTGACCTGGTAGCTCTTGGGCGCGGCGGCGTAGGCTACGCCGATCACGACGACCGCGGCGAGGACGAACAGGCACGTACGGAGCAAGCGGCTCTTGACCATCGGACACCCCCCTTTTCGCTGCTGCGATTGTATCCATTTCGCGATCAACCGTCGAGCGATGTCGGGCCGCCGGCCAGCCTCGGGAACCCGTGCTTGACTCCCCAAACGCCTGGAGCTCCGTCCCCCCGTGTGGTGACGGAGGCGCTGTCGGGTGCCGCCCACCTCGAATCCTTAAATCTTTGACTCAAAATTAGTTCAGTACACTGTCCGCGTACGGCCCCAGCAGCCGACTCGCCCAACTTTCGGGGCACGTCGGGTTCAACGCGGCAAGCGTGACGGGCCTTGCCGTGGAGGCCGGAAGGACGCGGGCCCGGCAACTGTTCCGCCAAGGTGTAAGATCGATGAGAATGCGAACAGGATTCCTTCAGCGATCGGGCGGGGCAGGGTCTCCTGGAGATCGCGGGCACGGCGAACGGTTGTGGGAAAACGAAGGGGGTCATCATGGGTCTTCTCGACAGTCTCGTTGGTGAACTGGGCGGTTCTCTGGAAGGCAACGCCGGCGCACACCAGGACCTGCTCCAAGGGGTCATGGGCATGTTCGCGAACAGCGGCGGGCTCACGGGCCTCGCGTCCGCGTTTCAGCAGGGCGGTCTCGGGAACCTCGTCTCCTCGTGGATCTCGACGGGGCAGAACCTGCCGGTCTCCGCGGCGCAGATCACCCAGGTGCTGGGCAGCGACCAGATCAGCCAGCTCGCCGCCAAGGTCGGGCTGTCGCCGCAGGCCGCCAGCGCCAGCCTGGCTCAGCTCCTGCCGAACCTCGTCGATCGCATGACCCCGAACGGCCAGATCCCGCAAGGTGGCGGCCTGCTCGGCGGCATCCTGGGCGCGCTGGGCGGCAAACAGGGCTGATCGAGCCTGGCCGCGGCCGGTGCACTAGGCGGACGGACGCGTCACCAACCCATGTTGGGACGCGAGAAAAGGGGGGGGAACGCCATGAACAGAAAGAGAGATGGTGTCGCGATCGCGGTCGTTCTTGCGCTCGGGCTGACGCTCGCGTCGGCGCTGCCGGCGGCGGCCGCGCGGCACGCCGCCCAGAGCGGGCCGGTCGACATCAACACGGCGTCGCAGCAGCTGCTCGAGTCGTTGCCCGGGGTCGGCGCCGCGACGGCCAAGAAGATCATCGCCGGACGCCCGTACGCGTCGGTCGCCGACCTCGCCAGGGCGGGGATCGCGAAGAAGACGATCGAGAAGATCACGCCGCTCGTCACGGTGAGCGGCGCCGCCGCGAACGCGGCCACCACGCCGCCGGCGACGACGAAGCCGATCCGCGGTGTCAGGAAGACGGTGGCGGCCCAGGCCGCCGCCTCGGGTGCGATCGACCTCAACGCCGCCTCG
>JAJXUY010000083.1 GCA_021782525.1 Acidobacteriota bacterium
TGATGCCGATGATCAACGAAGCGGTCTACACGGTGTACGAGGGGGTGGGGACGCCCGAGGCGGTGGACACCGTCATGAAGCTCGGGATGAACCACCCGATGGGCCCGCTCGCCCTCGCCGACCTGATCGGGCTCGACACCTGCCTCGCCATCCTGCGGGTGCTGCACGACGGCCTCGGCGACCCCAAGTACAGGCCGTGCCCGCTGCTCGTGAAGATGGTGGACGCGGGCCGACTCGGGCGCAAGTCCGGCCACGGTTTCTACACCTACTAGGAACCCCCGATGAGAGCTTGCAGCAACCTTTGGTTCGAGCGCCAAGGGCAGCCACCGGGCAGCGGCGTAGCCGGTGGCCGGTGTCCCGTGGCCGGCATGATCTTTCGGAACCGCTCGTGGGTGGGTGGGGGAACTGGCCACCGGTCACCGACCACGGGCCACGCATCTGGAGGGAACGGTTGACGGTCCTCTGCCAGTGGTGCGGGGCCCCTAACCCGGACGGCCGCGACCTGTGCGTGCGCTGCAACTCGCGCCTGATGGTGGTGTCGGGCGCCGGCGGCGAGTTTTCCGAGGAGACACTGGAGGCGGAAGAGGCGAGTCTCGAGCGCGAAAAGCAGGCGTTCGACGAGCACCTGCTCGAACGCCTCTCCGGGGGTGAGGACGCGGCCAAGCGCATGCACGCCGCCCTCGTGCGCCTCGACGAGCGCGTCGCCGACCTCGAGCGCGGCCTCGCGCTGCTCGACTCCGGCGTGCAGGCGCTCGTCGACCTGCTCGACCGCCGCCACGTCGTACGCGAGACCGAGGTGATGGCCGCCTGGGAGCGCGCTGCTACGACCGAGATGGCGCGCGAGGAGCTGCTCGAGCGGCTGCGCCAGCGCCGCGATGCCATCGTCTCTCGCGCCCGTTCCGGCGGCGGCGGCGCCGCGTCGGCGTGTGCGCGCGCCGTCCAGAGTGCGGAGCTCGCGCTGCTGGCGGGACAGCCGGCGCGCGCGGCCGAGGTCCTCGCCGAGACGCTGCGCCGGTTCCCACGCAACCCGGAGTTGGCCGGGCTGCTCGGCGAGCTGGCGTTCGAGCGTGGCGACCTCGGCGCGGCCGAGAGCTCGTTCCGCCAGGTGCTGCGCTGGGACGCGGACGACGTCGAGGCGCGGATCTACCTCGGCACGATCCTCGCGGACACCAAGCGCGAGGCCGAGGCGGTGGAACACCTCGAGCGTGCGGTGGCGCTGGCGCCGGACAACTTCCTCCCGCACTACTCGCTCGGCGCGCTGCACGCGGCCGCCGGGCGCGGCGAGCAGGCGCGGGCGCACCTGCGCCAGGCGCTCGAGCGGGAGGAGCTGCCGCAGGCGTACTTCCTGCTCGGCATGGTGGAGCTCGACGGCGGCAGGGCGGGCGCCGCGGCCGCCGCCTTCGAGCGCGCCGTGGCGCTCGACGACGAGTTCGAGGACGCGATCTACTACCTCGGCCTGGCGTACCTCGAGCGGCGGTGGCGCCGCAAGGCGCTCGAGTGCTTCCGCCGGGTGCAGGAGATGGATCCGCAGCGGCTGCAGTACCAGGAGGCGGTGCGCCTGGTCGAGGGCGACACCGAGGGCGCGCCGCCGCTGCCGGCCGAGGCCGAGGCGCTCGTGCGCGAGGCATCGCAGGCGTCGGAGGCCGGGGAGGCGGAGCGCGCGATCGCGCAGCTGCAACGCGCCGCCCGCATCGCCGACCACCCCACGATCCTGGCCTCGCTCGCCCTCCTCGCGGCCGCGGCCGGACGGCCGCGTCAGGCGCTGGCGGCGGCGCACCGCCTCCTGCGCCTCGGCACCCGCGGAGCGCCGGTGTTGGCGGCGTGGACCGCGCTGCTCGAAACGATGCGTGCGGCGAAGCGGTTCGCCGTCGTCGAGCGTTTCGGCGGCCGCCTGTTCGCCGAGGGCCCCGGCCCGCTCGAGCGCGGCCTGGCGGCCTACGAGCTGGCGCTGAACGAGCTCGAGCGCGGCGGCGATCAGGCGCGGGCGCTGGAGTTCGCCCACGCCTCGCTCGAGCTGATCCCGCGCGAGCTGCGTGCCTACCCGCTCGCGGCGCTCGGCCGCATCCACACGGCGCGCGAGGAGTACTCCGACGCGGTGGACTTCCTCGAGCAGGCGGCGGCGACCTCCTCGGCGCCGGCGATCCTGACGCAGCTCGGCCTCGCCCTGCTCGAGATGGGGGACGACGAGCGGGCGCGCGAGGTGCTGCAGCGGGCGCGTCAGGGCACGGCCCGCGACCTCAAGACCGACGTTCTCACCCATCTCGCACGGGTGGGCTGGCTGGCCACGCGCGAGGCGCGCGGCCGGCGGAAGGGCTGATCATGCGCTGGAGCCGTTACTTCCTCTATACGCTGCGGGACAACCCCTCGGACGCGGAGGTCATCTCCCATCAGCTGCTCGCCCGCGCCGGGATGATCGACAAGCTCGCGGCGGGGATCTACACCTACCTCCCGCTCGGCTGGCGCTCGCTCGAGAAGTTGGCGCGAATCGTGCGCGAGGAGATGAACGCGGCCGGATCGGTCGAGCTCGCGATGCCGTGCGTGCAACCGGCCGAGCTGTGGCAGGAGTCGGGCCGCTGGCAGTTCTACGGCAAGGAGCTGCTCCGCATCAAGGACCGCCACGACCGCGATTTCTGCTTCGGCCCGACGCACGAGGAGGTGATCACCGACGCGGTCCGCCGGCGCGTCACCTCGTACCGCCAGCTGCCCGCCAACCTCTACCAGATCCAGACCAAGTTCCGCGACGAGATCCGCCCCCGCTTCGGCCTGATGCGCGGCCGCGAGTTCGTGATGAAGGACGCCTACTCGTTCCACACCTCCGCCGCGAGCCTCGACGAGACGTACCGCGCGATGGAGAGGGCGTACCGGCGGGTGTTCGACCGCTGCCAGCTCTCGTACACGGCGGTCGAGGCCGACACCGGCAACATCGGGGGGAGCGAGTCGCACGAGTTCATGGTGCTGGCCGCGACCGGCGAGGACGCGGTCGTGGCCTGCGAGTGCGGCTACGGCGCCAACGCGGAGAAGGCCATCACCGCTGCGATCGCGCCGCCGCCGCCATGGCCCGGCGCGACCCCCACCGCCCCCGAGGAGGTCCACACGCCCGGGGCGACCTCCGTGCCCGACGTTGCGGCGTTCCTCCACCTCGATCCCTCGCACTTCATCAAGACCATGATCGTCGAGACCGACGCCGAGTTCGCGGTCGCACTGGTGCGCGGCGACGACGAGGTCAACGAGATCAAGCTCAAGAACGTGCTCGGGGCGAGCCACCTCCAGCTCGCCGCCGAGGCGAAGGTCGAGCAGGTCACGGGCGGCGGGATGGGGTTCTCGGGCCCCGTCGGCCTGACCGGCGTGCGCGTGGTGGCCGATTCCGAGGTGATGCGGATGGCGGTGGCGGGCGCCGGCGCCAACCGCGCCGACTACCACGTCGTGGGCGTGGTCCCGGGCCGCGATTTCACCCCGGCGATCGTCGCGGACATCCGCATCGCGCGGGCGGGCGATCCCTGCCCGCGCTGCGGCGCGCCGCTCGTCGTCAAGCGCGGGATCGAGGTTGGCCACATCTTCAAGCTCGGCACCAAGTACTCGGCGAAGATGGCGTGCAACTTCCTCGACGAGGCGGGGGCGGTGCAGCCGATGATCATGGGGTGCTACGGGCTCGGGGTCGGCCGCACCGTGGCCGCGGCGGTCGAGCAGAACCACGACGACGCCGGCATCGTCTGGCCGCGCCCGCTGGCGCCGTTCGAGGTCGAGCTGATCGCGCTCAACCCCGACGTGGCCGCGGTTCGCGAGGCCGCCGAGCGAGTCTACGCCGACCTTGATGCGGCCGGCTGCGAGGTGTTCTACGACGACCGCGACGAGCGCCCCGGCGTCAAGTTCAACGACGCCGACCTGATCGGCTTCCCGGTACGCGTCGTGATCGGCAAGAAGGGGGTCGAGCAGGGCCAGGCCGAGCTCTCGCTGCGCCGCGACAGGGTGAAGATCCCGGTCGCCCTTGCCGACGCGGTGGCGAAGGTCAGAGAGCTGCTCGCCGGGCTCTGAGGCTTCCACCGGCCGGTCCGGAGAACCGGGCTGGGGCGGCCCGCGTTTGTACCGATAGGCGGGCCTGCCGCCGGAGGAGGACCCAGTGACGACGAGGACATCTGCGTCCGGTTCGGTGCGACCGGCGGCGGTGGCCGTGGCGCTCGTTGCGGCGCTGGCGGCGGTCGCCGCGCTGCCGGCTCGCGCCCAGGAAGCCAAGGTCTTCAGCCGGGTGGAGCTCACCCAGGATGCGAGGCAGCTGGCCGATGCGATCGAGCGTTCACACCCAGACCCGTACAGCGCGGGCGGTGGCATCATCGCCTTCCACCGCCGGCTCCACGACCTCCTCCGTGCGATTCCCTCCGGGGGGATGACGGAGGAGCAGTTCTACCGGTACCTGCTGCCGTTCGTCGCGCGGCTGCGCGACGGGCACACGGCGGTGCTCCAGGCGGACGACGGCGGCCCCCGGCCCGGGCTGCCGCTGGGGTTCCGAATCGTCGACGAGTCCCTCGTCGTCGCGGCCGCTCCCGAAAGCGGGGCAGCGCCATCCGGCGCGGCCGGGTCGCGAGGTCGCGACCTGCTGGGGGCCGCGCTGGTGGCGATCGAGGGCGTCCCAATGCACGAGCTGGTCGAGCGCCAGAACAACCTGCGCGGGATCGAGAACGTGTACGGGACGCTCGCCCTCCTCGTGAGGGGGCTGAGGACGGAGCGCGGCGTCGCGCTGCTGCTCCCCGAGTGGAGCGACCGCTCCACGATCCGGGTCGCGCTCCGCCTGGCCTCGGGTGAGGTGCGCGAGCTCGGGCTCGCGTCCGGCCCGGCGCCGGCGGCGACGCTTGCCTCCCGTGTCACGATGCCCGACACGCGGGCGACCGACGTCGCCTGGCGCTTCCTCGACGGCGCCGGCAAGACCGCGCTGCTCGAGATCGACGACATGTCCGCCTACCGGGAGGGGTGCGAGGCGTGGCTCGCAGCGGGGATGAGCGAGGGTGCGGAGATGACCCGGGAGGCGTACCGGAGGTTTCACCGCGGCGAGCCCCCCGCGAGCATGGAGGCGGTGCTGGCCGGGATTCCCTCGGCGACCGACGCCTTCGCTGGCCTCATGGACGCGATGCGGGCGAAGGGGACCGAGAACCTGATCGTGGACCTGAGGGCGAACACCGGGGGGAACGACCTCATGGAGGCGATCCTGATCGACTTCCTCTTCGGCCCCGAGGTGATGAAGACGTACGCGACCGGGTACCAGATCGTCAGGTACTCCGACCTCTACTTCCAGGTGTACGCGGCCAGTCGTCTCGAGGAGATCAACCGCGGCCGCGACCTGCCGCTGCAGACCAACGACTACGACTTCTCCGGCGAGCGCCGGGCCGGGGCCGACGCCGGAGCGCGTCTGCTGGCCGAGCTCAAGAAGGCGCCGACGTTCTACCGCCGCTACGAGGCCGGAATCGTGCCCTATCGCCCGCGGGCGATCGTGGTCCTCTCCTCCGCCTTCACCTACAGCGCCGGCTTCTCGATGCTGGCGGCGCTGAGCAGCCTCGGCGCGACGGTGGTCGGGACGCCGCCGGCCCAGGCCGGCAACTGCTTCAGCGACTCGCTGCTGTTCCGCCTGCGGAACACGCAGCTCATGTGCGCCGTCGCGTTCAAGCAGAACGTCACCTTCCCCGACGACCCCGAGCGGGGGAGGTGCCTGATCCCCGACGTCCGCCTGACGTTCGAGAAGCTGGCCGCCCTGGGGTTCGACCCCAACGCCGAGGTCCTTCTCGCGCTCGAGACCCTCGGTCACCCGGCTCGACGGCCGGGGAGCGGCCAAGGGGGGCGGTGAGGTGAGAGCGATCGCGTGCGCTGGGCGCGGGCCTCAGGGTCTCCACGCACCGTTCGCCCCGCAGGGTGGCGCGATTCCTTTTGCCGGCCGGCTTGTGTTCGAGCGCTTGACCGTGCGGCGCCGCTGCGAGTAACGTGCCTCGCCCGGCGGACCGCTCGCCGAACGCTGCGCGGTCAGGCGGGCACCACAGGAGGGACCAAGCGATGCTCCGAACTCTGGCACTCAGCCTCGCGGCCGCGGCCGTGCTCCTCGTCCTGCCGTCGTCCGGCGCGCGCGCCGGGCAGGCGGAGCCTGCACCCAAGGCGCCCGCAGCCCGAACGAACCCGTTCTTCACCCCCAGCCCGCTTCCGTTCCAGGCGCCGCAGTTCGACAAGATCCAGGATGCGGACTTCGGGCCGGCGCTCGAAGAGGGGATGAAGCAGCAGCGGGCGGCGGTGGAGAGGATCGCCGACAACCCGGCGCCGGCGACGTTCGAGAACACCCTCGTCGCGCTGGAGAAGAGCGGTCCGCTGCTGCTCCGCGTCGGGCAGGTGTTCAACGCGCTGTGCTCGGCCAACACCGACCCGACGCTGCAGAAGCTCCAGGAAGCGGTGGCGCCCAAGCTGGCCGCGCACCAGGATGCGATCTTCCTCAACGACAAGCTGTTCAAGCGGGTCGAGGCGGTCTATCGCGAGCGCGCCTCGCTCAAGCTCGACCCCGAGTCGGCGCGCCTGATCGAGTACTACCACCAGCAGTTCGTGCACGCCGGCGCCCGGCTCTCGGACGCGGACAAGACCCGGCTCAAGCAGCTCAACGAGCGCGACGCCGCGCTCTCCGCCAAGTTCACCAACCAGCTCCTGG
>JAJXUY010000084.1 GCA_021782525.1 Acidobacteriota bacterium
CACCGCCGCGTCCTCGCGCCAGGCGCTCGCGAGCCCGGCGAGCGCCGCGGCGCCGACGAGGAGCGCGGCCGCAGGGCGCTCCGGGTCCGCGATCCGAAGAGCGACCGCGAAGACGGCCGCCGTGGCGATGCCGGTGGCCATCCCGGGGTCGGCCAGCACCACGAGCGCCGCCAGCCCCGCGCCGACCTCCCAACCGGACCGCCGCGCCACCGCCAGGCCGACCACGGCGCCCGTGAGGCCGGCGAGCACCGCCCGGCCGAGACGCAGGACCCACACCGCGTCGCCGAAGACCGCCATCCACGCCCCGTACCACGCGTACTGGCCGGGCGGGTAGAGCAGGCGGAAGCTCCGGTACAGGTTCTCACCCCTCGCCCAGGCGCGACTCAAAAGGTACAGCATTCCCTCGTCGGTCAGGCCGAAGGCACGCCACCCGTTGATCACGAACGCGACCGCAGCCGCCAGCGCGGCGGAGCTCACGATGACGGCTGGGACCGGGACACGGGCGCACGGGCGCGTCACGCCGCTACGCCCCCACCCTCGGCGCGCACGCGCCCAGCCGCTTCGCGACCCGCGGCGCCGGGGGCGCCGCCGCCCGCGCCGCCGGGAGCAGGCGCCAGCGCACGGCCGCCAGGAGGTTGGCGGCCCCGACGGCGAGCCGTCTCCGGCTCGAGTACGAGGACCTCCCCCGCGGTCGCCGGGGCCGGAGCACCGGTACCGAGGCACACGGCAGGCCGGCGAGGCCGATCACGGTCGGGAGCGTGAGCCGTCCGCCGCCGAACTCGAGCACGCGTTCGACGAGGCGGCGGCTGAGCACGACGAACATGCCCGCGTCCCTGGGCACGCCGCTGACGGCGTGCTGCGCCAGCTTGTACAGCCAGGAGGTGGCGGTGCGGTGCAGGCTCTGGTAACGACCCCGCCGTCCGGCGAAGACCGCGTCAAACCCCTCCCGCGCCTTGGCCAGCAGCGCCGGGATGACCTCGGGGGGGTCCTGCAGGTCGCCGTCGAGCACGACCACGCGCGCGCCGCGGGCGTGGGCGAGCCCGGCGAGGACCGCCCGCTGCTGGCCGACGTTGCGTTCCAGCGCCACCACACCGACCCGCGGATCCGCGACGGCGAGCCGCTCGGCCTCGGCGAGCGTCGCGTCCGGCGAGCCGTCGTCCACCAGGATCAGCTCAAACCCGAGCCGCTCGCCCGCGAGCACGGCTCCAAGGCGGCCGCCGAGCTCTGCGACCGTGTCCGCGTTGCGGAAGAGCGGCACGACGACGCTGATCCCGGGCGGTTCGTCTCTGCCCGCAGGCATCGGCCGCCGTGGCTCAGCAGCCGGCACCGGGCGCTCCCCCCGGCGGCCGCCGGCTCTCGAACCACCGCACGGTTCGCTCGAGGCCGGCCGTCAACGGGTACCTCGCGGTCCACCCGAGTAGGCGCTCGGCCTTGCCGGTCTCGGCTGCCCAGAAGCCTCGGTCGGACGAGCGCGCCGGAAAGGTCCCGACCGCGACGCGCACCGGCCGCCCCGTGACCCGCTCCACCGCGGCGACCAACTCCTCGTTGCTCGTCTGCCGCCCCGTGCCGACGTTAATGGCCTCGCCCACGACCGCGTCCGCGATCGCGGCGCGCAGACAGGCGTCGCACACGTCCTCGACGTAGACGAGGTCACGCCGCAACCCGGGCCCGGTGAGCGGCAGGGTCTCGCCGCTGAACGCTGCCTGGATTGCCCGCGGCACGAGCCGGTGCTCGCCCTCCCACGGACCATAGATCGAGAATGGGCGCACGACCACGGCCGCTACCGCACCCCGGCTCGCTTGCTGCAGGACGAGCAGCGCCGCAGCGGCCTTGGTCGCACCGCGCAGCGTGTCGGGGCGCAGCGCGTCCTCCTCCCGGTGCGGGCGTGCGGCCGGCCCGTACTCGAGCGAGCTGCCGACCTGGACGAGCCGCTCGCAGCCAACCGCCGCGAGCGCGTCGAGAAGGTGCGCCGTGCCGATGATCGTGTCGTCCGCGGCGCCCGCCACCGTGGCGCTGTAGTGCACGGTCGTGTGCGCGGCCGCGTGGATCACGACCTCGCCTCGCACCGCCGCCACCTCGCGCCGCACCGCCTCGGCGTCGCGCAAGTCGAACAGGTGCAGCTCGAGCTCGTCCCTCACGTCGTAGAGACGGGACAGATCGGAACCCGGCCGCGCCGCCGCCTGCACCACGGCCCCCGCGCCGAGCAGGGCGCGGCACAGGTTGGCGCCCAGGAACCCGCCGGCACCGGTCACGAGCACGCGCCGGCCGCCGAGCCCCGGCGCCCCCGCGAGCCGCTCCGCACTCATGCGCGGGCCGCCACGGCGACGCGGTCCACCGCCTCCACGAGCCGCGCGTGGTCGTCCGCCTCCTCCGCCCTCTCGCGCGCGAGCAGCGCCCGCCACGTCCGCTGGATCCGCGCCACCTCGGCCGCCGCATTGCGGCCCACGATGTCGCGGCGAAACGAGCGGCGCAGGAACGTGAAGGTGGCCTGCAGCCGCGCCATCTCCTCGAGCAGGCGCAGGCACGGCAGCGGGTGACCGAGCTCGACGACCGTGAGCCCCCCGAACCCGAACGGCGTTTTGCCGAACGGCTCGCGCAGCCGCTCCACGGTGCCGTCCACGAGCGCCGTGAAGATACACGGCGTGCCACGACTGATGGCGAGGTCGTTGAGCCCGACGTACACCGCGTCGACGCCCAGGCCGGCCAGGTCGCCGGCGCAGCGGCAGGCCGCCTCGGTCTCGATCAGGATGCCGGCGCGCACACGACCGCACACCCACCCGAGGAACGCCTCCACCTCGGCGGGGCTTTCGACCATCGGCAGCAACAGCTGCGTGGCCCCGGCTCCGACGGCGGCCTCGACCTCGTCCGGTGTCCACGGGCCGAACCGGTTGAGGCGGCAGATCCGCCGGCTTCCCGCCACGGCGGCCATTCGCGCCAGGTCCTCGACCGAGTCCCGGTTGATCTCGGTGTCGAACCCCGACTGGCGACCCTGCTTGCCTCGCCACTCCCAATCGACAACGAAGGCGGTGATCCCCGCGGCCACGGCTCGGTGCGCCTCGACGGGGTCAATGGCGAAGAGCTGAAGGTCGATCTCCGGCGGGCAGCCACGGGTTAGCGTCACGCTCACCCCGCCAACGTTCCGTGGAAGACCTGGAACGCCCGCAGCCAGCGAAACGGGAGCGCCGTCTCGAAGCGCCGCTCCAGCCACCCGCCCCACGGCCGGTTCCGCAACGACCGCGGGAACAGCCCGAACGGCTCGGCCCCGAGCTCGCGGAAGCCGGCCCGCTCCATGGCACCGAGGACGACCCGCGGTCGCATCCTCGCGACCCCTCCGTCTCCCCGCCACGTCATCCCCGGCGTGAGAAGGATCTGCGCGTAGAAGAGGGGGTTGAACCCGTTCGGCTCGCAGAACGCGACCCGTGCCCCCGGGGTCAACACCCCGGCCAGCGCCCGCATCGCGGCGTCGAGGTCGCGAAGGTGGTGGAGGGTGAAGAAACCGACGGCCTGGCCGAAGCGTCCGTCCACGTGCTCCGCGACGTCGGCGACATCGCACGCGATCGTGCGAACGTCGTGGCCCGCGGCGTCGGCGCGCAGACGTTCGAGCAGCACCGGCGAAAGGTCGAGCGCCGTCACGGCAAACCCCTGCTCGAGCAGCGGCAACGTGTAGCGGCCGAGGCCGGCGCCGACCTCGAGCAGGGGTTGGCTACGGTCGAGCCGGGCCAGGCGCAGCACCCGCTCGAGGTGCTGCTGCACGTACGGCGAGCGCACCGGCGTCATGCGCGGGAGCTCTCGCGTCTCGTAGTAATGCCTCTGGTAACGGTTATGCTCCGCGCCATCGTCCGCCGGAGCCGACCCCGCTGCCGCCGCCGTTGTGTCTGTCCTCATCACGCGAATAGGCCTCTCCTGCTTGAGCTCGGCCGAAAAAGGTACCTTGGAAGAGCGGTCGGGTCAACTCGGCCCCGTGCCCGTGGGTGCGAGGGCTCCGGCGTTCGTCTCCGTCTGGCGGCGAGCCGACGCCTCGCCGCCGCGCGCCTCACCCCGCGAGCCCCGCCATCGCCAGGAACGTCTCGACCACGGCGGGGTCGAAGCGCCGGCCCGCCTCCTCGCGCAGGTAGGCGCGCACCCGCTCCTGGCTCCAGGCGCGACGGTACGGCCGGTCGGAGCAGAGGGCGTCCCACGCGTCCACGACCGCGAAGATGCGCGCCGCCAGCGGGATCTCGGTCCCGGCCAGGCCACGCGGGTAGCCGCTCCCGTCCCAACGCTCGTGATGGCTGTAGGGGATGGCGATCGCCGACTGCAGGAAGCCGATCGGCGACAGCAGGTCGAACGCGAACTGGGGGTGCTGCCGCATGACCTCCCACTCGTCTTCGGTCAACGGGCCAGGCTTGAGCAGGATGCCGTCGGGGATCGCCATCTTGCCGATGTCGTGCAGGAGCGCCCCCCTCCGCACGTGCACCAGGTCCTCGGTCGCCAGGCCCATCGTCGTCGCCAGCCGGACGGTGAGGTCCACCACGCGGCCTGTGTGGCCGTGAGTCTCCCGGTCGCGCAGCTCGAGCGCCCTCGACCAGCCCTCGAGCGTCGTGTCGTACGCCTGCGCCAGCTCCACGTTGGATCGCTCCAGGCTCTCGAACAGCGTGCGGTTGTCGATCGCGATCGCGAGCTGGCCGGCCAACGTCTCGAGGTAGTCGAGCCACTCTCGATCCGGCTCCGACGGGCGGCGGTGGAAGACCTCGAGCACGCCGTGCACATGCCCCTTGGCCACCAGCGGCGTGGCGAGGCAGCCCTTGAACCCCTCCCCCGCGAGGAGCGTGCCACGCGCCCGGCCGTCCGGCGTTGCCTCGAGGTCGGCGATGACGATCGTGCGGCGGTCGCGCGCGGCGCGCCAGGCGCAGCCGTCGCCGAGCTCGAGCCGTGTCCGCCGCACCGCTTCCGAGAGGAACCCCTTCCCGGCCGAGAACAAGAGCGTCGACCCTGTCGGCTCGAGGAGGAGGATGTCGGCCGCATCGGCACCGAGCTGGGCCAGGAGATGGTCCAGCAAGAGGTCGAGCGTGGCCGGGAGGTCGAGCCCTCCCGTGATCGCGGCGTCGATCGCCCGCAACGCCCCGAGCCGCTCGAGCTGTCGTTGGATGCGCCGCCTGCTCTCCTCCTGCGCCGCGGCCGCCCGCAGGCGCCCGATCGCGGTGGCGAGCTGACTCGCGACGGTCTCCAACACGCCCTCGTCGTGCTCCGTGAACGCGTCCGCTCGCCCGCTCTCGGCGTTGATCACCCCGATCACCCGATCGCCGACCTTCATGGGAACGCACACCTCCGAGCGCATCCCGGCCAGACGGGCGACGTACTCCGGAACCCGGGCGAGGTCGCCCTCCCGCCGGGCGACGCCGGTCGACGCCACACTGCCGGTGATCCCCGCCTCGAGGGGGATCGGCTCGCGACTGGCGACGGGAGCGTCTTGCCGGTACGAGGGGGTATAGCGCAGCACGCGCGCAGCCTCATCGACGAGCAGCACGCCGCAGTCGTCCGGGTACAGCGCGCCGCGGACGATCTCGGTGACGCGGCCGATCAGGGCGCCCTCGTCCTCGGCCCCGACGATGAGCTCGGCCACGGCGTTGAGCACGGTCAACTCGTCGAGCTTGCGGCGGATCTCCAGCTCCGCCCGTTTGCGCTCCCCGATCTCCCGGACGTTGAGCAGGATGCCGTTGATCGAGGGCCGGTCGAGCTGGTTGCTGCCCAGCGCCTCGAGGAACACCCACGCGCCGCCCGCGTGCCGGATGCGGAACTCGATCGGGCGCCCGGTGGTCGTCCCCTGGAGGGTCCTCTGGAACGCCTCCCGCACGACCGGAAGATCGTCCGGGTGGATCAGCTCGAACCCGCTGCGCCCGATCAGCCCGCCGGTCCCGTAGCCGAGCGCCCGGCCGGCCGTCGGCGTGGCGTAGGTGATCGTTCCCCTGGCGTCGAGGATGGTGATGAAGTCGTACGACTGCTGCACCATCGAGCGGAAGCGCTCCTCCGAGAGGTTGAGGGCCTCCTCCGCGCGCTTGCGGTCACTGATGTCGCGGACCACCGCCAAGACCCGTTCGTGGCCCCCGATCAACGCGCGCCGCAGCGTCACCTCCGTCCAGAACTCCTCGCCGTCCTGGCGCCGGCTGCGCCATTCGAACGCCTGCGGGCCGGCCTCGATCGCCCGGCGGATACGGCCGGCGGCCTCCTCCTGGGTGAACGGCGCCCGCTGCGCCGAGAGGTCGACGACGTTGAGCGCCAGCGCCTCCTCCCGGGTGTAGCCGAAGAGGTCGAGCGTCGTCTGGTTCACCTCGAGGATCGCACCGGTGTCGGCGTCGTGGATGAAGATCGCCTCGCTCGTCGCGTTGAACACCTCGCGGTAGTTCTGCTCGCTGTTCCGGAGCGCCGACGCCGACCGCAGCCTCTCCATAGCGGTCGCGACCTGGCTCGCGACCGTCGCGAGCACCCGCTCGTCGTCCTCGGTGAAGCACGAACCGCGGCTCCTCACCTCGATGACCCCGGCCACGCAGTCGCCGACACGCAGCGGCACGCAGACTTGCGCCGGCGGCGAGGCGTCGCCGGCGGCCGCGGCGCCGGCGACCCGGCGGGCCGCGCCGGTTGCGGCGACCTCCCCGGCGATGCCGCGGCCGAAAGGCGTTCGCT
>JAJXUY010000085.1 GCA_021782525.1 Acidobacteriota bacterium
GCCGTCGCCCACTCGTACCGGACCGCCAACGAGGTCGGCGGCGACTACTACGACTTCCTCCCGCTCGCGGACGGACGGATCGCGCTCGTGATCGGCGACGCCAGCGGCCACGGGATGGCGGCGGGCCTGCTGATGGCGATCGCCAACGCCGCCCTCAAGCTCGCGGTCGAGGTGGACCCGGCCCCGGAGCGTGTCGCGACGCTGCTCAACCGCGTCCTGTTCCGCACCGGCGACCGCAAGGCGTTCATGAGCCTCTTCTACGGCGACCTCGACCCCGCGTCCGGCCGCCTCCCGTTCGTCTGCGCCGGCCATCCGTTTCCGCTGCTGCGCCGGGCTGGCGGCGAGGTCGTCGAGCTCGGTACCGGCAGCGTCCCGCTCGGCATCCGGCCGACGGCCGAGCCCTCCGCGGGCGAGGTGACCATCGCTCCGGGAGACCTGCTCGTGCTCTACAGCGATGGGCTGCCCGAAGCCGTCAACGCCACCGCCCAGGCGTTCGGCTACGACACCGTGCGCGGCCTGCTGCGGGTGCCGGGCACCGCGCGCGAGGTCCACGACCGGCTGCGACGGGCGTTCGACACCCATGTCGCCGACGAGCCGCTGGGCGACGACGTCACCATCGTCGTCATCGCCCGCAACTCGGCACAGCCGGCCGGCTGACGGTCGCCGCGGCTCGCCGGAGCCGAGCCGCGGCCACCCTCCCCCTCTCAGTCGCCGATCAGAAGCGCGACCCCAGCCGGCATGGCCCGTTCGACCGTGCCGGGCGCGGCCGGCGCCGTGGGCCTGCCGGCCGGCCCCGGGGCTATCATGCGAGCGGACATCCAGGGGGCGTGATGGTTGATCAGCCGGAGGATCCCGAGCGCACGCTCACGTTTGGCGGCGAGGAGAGCTCGGCCCCGCAGGTCGTCCGCAGGATCGGCGCCTACCACATCCTGAGCGAGCTCGGCCACGGCGGGATGGGCACCGTGTACCTCGCGGCCAGGGCCGACGACGAGTTCCAGAGGCGGGTGGCGATCAAGACGATCCGGGGTTTCGGCAGCGACGACGTCGTGCGCTACTTCCGGCGCGAGCGTCAGGTCCTCGCGGCGCTCGACCATCCCAACATCGGAAGGCTCTACGACGGTGGCACGACCGAAGATGGGGTCCCGTACTTCGTCATGGAGTGGGTCGAGGGTGTGCCGATCGATCGCTTCTGCGACGAGCGCCGCCTCTCGGTGGAGGGACGCCTGCGGCTCTTCCTGGGCGTGTGCGCCGCCGTCGAGTATGCTCATCAGAACCTCGTAGTCCACCGCGACCTCAAGCCGACCAATATCCTCGTCGACCCGCAGGGGGTGCCCAAGCTGCTCGACTTCGGCATCGCCAAGCTCCTCGACAGCGAGGCCGGCGGTCCCGCAACGGGAACCGCGGTGGCGATGACCCCCGAGTACGCGAGCCCCGAGCAGACGCGAGGCCAACCGGTCACGACCGCGACCGACGTCTACTCGCTTGGCGTCGTCCTCTACGAGCTGCTCACCGGCCATCGCCCGTACGGCCGCGGCGCGCGCTCCGCCATGGAGGTGATGAAGGCCGTGTGCGAGGAGGAGCCGGAGCGGCCGAGCTCGGCCGTGGGCCGGACGGAGCGTCGCACGCTGCCCGACGGCGAGCTACGGTTCACGACCCCGGAGTCCGCGGGCGCGGCGCGAGAGAGCACACCGCGCAAGCTGCGCCGTCGCCTGCACGGCGACCTCGAAAACATCGTCCTCATGGCGTTGCGCAAGGAGCCGCAGCAGCGCTACCGGTCAGTCGAGGCGCTCTCGGAGGACATCCGCCGGTACCTGGAGGGGCGCCCGGTGGCCGCCCACCGGGCCACGGTCTGGTACCGCTCGTCGAAGTTCGTGCGCCGGCACGCTCTCGGCGTCGGCGCCGCGGCGACGGTCGTGCTCCTCGCCCTCGGCTTGGCGGTCGTCACCTCGCTGCAGTCGCGGCGCGTCGCACGCGAGCGCGACAGGGCCAACCGCGAGGCCATGACGGCCCAGCGGGTCTCCGAGTTCCTCGTCAACCTCTTCAACATCTCCGATCCCGGCGAGAACCGGGGGAGCACCATCACCGCGCGCGAGCTTCTGGACCGGGCCGTGCACCAGATCGAGGGGCAGCTCCACAACGAGCCCAACGTCAAGGGCACGCTGCTCGAGACGATGGGGAGCGTGTATGACAACCTCGGCCTCGAGCAGCAGGCGCTCGACCTCACCGAAAAGGCGGTCGCCCAGTACCGCGCGGCTCCGCGGCCCGACGAGGCCGCGGTCGGCCGCGCGCTCGTGCAGCTCGCCCTCATCCACGTCCGCCGCGGGGAGTACGAGGAGGCAGAGCCTCTCTACCGCGAGGCGCTCGCCTTCCAGGAGCGCGCTCTCGGACCGGAGCACGCCGACGTGGGGCGGACGCTCGACGACCTTGGCGTCTTCTATCAGGAGGCCGGCAAGTACGACCAGGCCGAGGCGTTGCACCGGCGTGCGCTCGCCACCCTGGAGAAAACTCGGGGGCCGCGCAGCCGCGACGCGGCGATCGTCCTGACGAACCTTGCGAACCTCTACACCCTGCGCGGCCAGTACAGCCAGGCCGAGGACCTCGAGCAACGAGCGCTCGCCATCGAGGAGTACCTCCTCGGCCCCGACCACCCCGAGGTGATCTCTGGCCTGAACAACCTCGCCACCATCGAGTTCAACCGCGAGGAGTACGAGAAGGCCGAGGCGCTGCTCCGGCGCGTCCTCGCGCTCTACGAGAAGACCGAAGGCCCCGACCATCCGGACGTCGGAATCGCTCTGAACAACCTCGCCAACGCGGCGCAGGTCAGAGGTGACTTCGCGCTGGCGGAGGCCTCCCTCCGGCGCGCCGTGGCGCTGTTCGAGAAAGCGGGTATGCCCGAGCACCCCACGGCGCTCGTGGCGCTCGCGAACCTCGCCACGGTCTGCCGCGACACCGGGCGGTACGCCGAGGCGGAGGTGATCCAGCGGCGCGCCCTGGACGTCGATCGCCGCATCCTGGGGACCGACAACCCCAACGTGGGGTTCGACCTCCACCGCCTGGCGGGGATCGTGTGCGAGCGCGGCCACCCGGCTGAGGCCGAGGCGCTGCAGGGCGCCGCCGTCGCCGCCATCGAGAAGGCCCTCGGGGCCGATCACCCGACCTTCGCCCTCGCGCTCATGGGGCTGGGCGACGTGGCCCGGGCCGAGGGCCGCCGCGGTGAAGCTGAGGCCGCCTACACCCGGGCGCTGCGGATCTCGGAGAAGGCGCTCGGTCCCGGCAGCGGCGATGTCGCCGAGCTGGACCTGCGACTCGCCGCGCTCGAACAGGAGGCCGGGCGGAGCGCCCAGGCGGTGGGCCTGCTCGACACGACGCTGGCGATGAGCGCCGTGTCGGCCGCCGGGGGGCACGCGACGCTCGCCCGGACGATCCGCCATGCCGAGGCGCTGCTCCTCCTAGGGCGGGAGGCCCAGGCACGGCCTCTGGTCGAGAAGGTCTTCGCCACCGGCTACCGGCGGCAGCCGTTCGTCGCGCTGTGCGCGCGGCACGGCCTCCGGCCCCCCGGCGGCAGCTGATGCCCCGCAGCGGCCACGGGCACGCACGCAGGAAGGGTCGCGGGCGCCGTTCATCACTCGGCCCCATCGTCGAGCTGGAACGGAGCTTTGGCGCGTCCCACCCAATGGAGGGCTGGGTTACCCGGACACGCCGACGCTGATCGCTGATCCCGTCCCTCGTGCAGCCTCAGCGACCGCGCGGTGCCGGCAGGCCGTCCAGCAGCCTGAGGAGCGTCGCCGCCTCACGTCGGGTGGCGGCGGTCTTATCCGAACGTCGCTGGAAGTTACCGACCGCTTCCTGGAAGGCGAGCACCCGGCACGGCTCGCAGGGGAGAGCGTGGTTGCCGAGGAACCCCCAGGAGCACGCGGCGCACCGCTCCCCGCACCCGAGGTCGGCCTGCACCTGCGCGAGGTCGATGCGCGTCATGTGGTGGCCGAGGGCGCGCGCCAGGCGTTCGCCTCCGGTCCAGCGCGCCGCCTTCAGGTACTTCCTCGCCTGGCCGATCCACAGCTCTGTCTCTTTCACGTGCGCCTCCCGCCGGGGGATGGCGACCACCCCTGCCGTGCCCATCGAGAACGCCGACTTCTTGCCGGCCATTCCCCTAGGCGCCCCCGATGGCCCCAGCTCGCCTCGGTCGCCGCCCCGGCGTCCGCGCGTCACCGCCGAACGGCGGCGCGAATCGCCCCGGACGGCGGACCTCCCGGCCGCCCGCTTAGCGGGATCAGGCGCCCGGGTCGTCGGCCGAGGGCCCGTAGATCGAGGGGACCTTGCCGCCCATCGGGCGGATGTAGGTGGAGAGCTGGCCGCGGTGGTGAACCGCGTCGAAGAGAAGGCCCCACAGCATCTCCCCCAGCGGCGCCTTCCACGCGACGTGGCCGTCCATCGCGAACTCCGCCGGTCGCTCCCACCCGGCCTCGTCGAGGCGCGCGACGCGCTCGAGCAACTGCGCCTGCGCCTTGTCGAGGGCGACCGCGGCCGCGGGGACGCCGCCGTCCGCCTTCGGGTCGCTCCAGTCGGCGCGGTGCTTGTCGACGAGCGCGACCGCGCTCCTCGCCGACGCGGCCAACATCCAGGCGAGCTCGGCGGCGGAGCGCGACGTGGGGTGGGGCCGGTAGTCGGCGCGTTCCGCCGGCAGGGCCTTGATCACCCTGACGAAGACCGGCGCCTCCGCCTTCAGCCGGCTCGCGAAGAACTCCTGGTTGGTCATAGCAGCCTCCCGTGTCGAACTCTCTTCGGGCAACGGCACCGAGCGGAGGCGGAATTCCCCGTCGGATTCCGCCTCGGGCTCGTCAGCTTGGAGGTCCACTGATGGGGCCGGCGCGTCGCCCCGCCCCTTCGGCCGCAGGCGTGGTCGATGAGCCCCTCGACCACCGCACTCGGCCACCGCGGCATCGCGATCTCTTGCCAGCCATGCAATGACGCGTCAGCTACCCGCGCGCTTGGCGCCATCCGGCACAGCGGCGCGGGGTAGACTGGCGCGCAAGGGGGTGCGAGGTGATCGAGGTTCTGCCCACGATCGCGGAGGTGCGGGCGGCGGCGGAGCGGATCCGGCCGTTCGCCCACCGCACGCCTGTGCTCACGTGCGCGAGCCTCGACGCGATGACCGGTGCGGCGCTGTTTTTCAAGTGCGAGAACTTCCAGCGCGTCGGCGCGTTCAAGTTCCGCGGCGCGGCCAACGCGGTGCTGTCGCTCTCGCAAACGGAGGCGCGCCACGGCGTCGCCACGCACTCCTCCGGCAACCACGCCGCGGCGCTCGCCCTCGCCGCGCGCCTGCGCGGGATCCCCGCCCACGTCGTGATGCCGCGCACGGCCCGGGCGGTCAAGCGGGCGGCGGTGGCCGGCTACGGCGCCCGCATCGTGTCGTGCGAGCCGACGCTGGCGGCGCGCGAGGCGGCGCTCGCCGAGGTGGTCGCCGCCACCGGCGCGACGATCGTGCACCCGTACAACGACGCGCGGGTGATCGCGGGGCAAGGCACCGCCGCGCTCGAGCTGCTCGAGGAGGTCCCCGGGCTCGACGTGATCGTCGCACCGGTGGGCGGCGGCGGGCTGCTTTCCGGCACCGCGATCGCGGTGGCCGGCGTCTCGCGCGGCACCTTGGTCGTGGGCGCCGAACCGGCGGCCGCGGACGACGCCCGCCGCTCGCTGCGCGAGGATCGCATCGTCCCGTCGGTGGACCCCAAGACGATCGCCGACGGCCTGCTCACCTCGCTCGGCACGCTGACGTTCGCGGTCATCCGCGAGCGTGTCGCCGAGATCGTGATCGCCAGCGAAGAGGCGATCGTCGCGGCGATGCGCCACACCTGGGAGCGGATGAAGATCGTGATCGAGCCGTCGTCGGCGGTGCCGCTCGCCGCGTTGCTCGAGGGCACGCTCGCGGTGGCCGGCCGGCGTGTCGGTATCATCCTCTCCGGCGGCAACGTCGACCTTGGCGACCTGCCGTGGGGCCGTGGCTGAGGCAACGGTGGTGACGGTGCGAACCGCGCTGCGAGCCCTCGCTCGCGTGACCGCACTGGCCGCCGCGGCGGCCACGGTTGCCGGCGCCGCTCCCCCACCCACACCGGCCCCGCCGGGGATGACGGTCCGGGAGCGCGTCGAGGTCGGCCGCGTGGTCGTGGACGTCCGCGTCGTGGATTCCCGCGGCGAGCCGGTGATGGGGTTGGCGGCGGCCGACTTCCGCGCCCTCGTCGACGGCCGGCCCGCCACGGTGGAGTCGGCCGAGTGGGTCGCCGGCACCGCGCCGTACGCCGAAGGGCTGACGCCGGAGCAGGCCGCCGCGACCGGCGGCGAGGCGGCGCCGCCCGGCCGCCTGGTGGTGCTCTTCTTCCAGTCCGATTTCTCCGCGGTGCGCCTCTCCGGCCTGATGCAGATGAAGTTCAGGGCGATCGACATGGTGGCGAAGCTGCAGCCCGCTGACCGCGTCGCCGTGGCGTCGTTCGACTCCCACCTCGAGCTGCGGCAGGACTTCACCGGTGACCGGGCGCGCATCGACGCGGCGATCCACCAGGCGATCCTCGCCGGCGGCGGGAACGCGGTCACCGCGGGCCCGCCCCCGTCGCTGGCCGCCGCCTTCGACGCCGCCGCCGCGGCCCGCGCCGCGAC
>JAJXUY010000086.1 GCA_021782525.1 Acidobacteriota bacterium
AACGCGCCCAGGAGCAGGAGGGCGAGGTTGGGCAGCCACATGCCGACCGCGACCGGAACCTTGCCCCCGGTCGCGAGGAGCTCGCCGTTGTTGAGCAGGACGTAATAGGCGACCACCAGCGCCACCGAGGCCGTGAGCCCGTAGCCCTTGCCCCCGCGCCGGTTCCGGATCCCGAGCGGGAATCCGACCAGGGCGAACACGACGGCGGCGGCGGGGATCGCCACGCGCTTGTTCAGCTCGACGCGCGCCTCGCGGGCAAGGTCGGCGGTTTGACCGGTGGCGGCCCCGTTCTCGGCGCGCTGCAGCAGCTCTTCTGAGCTCGTCTCACGGACGCCGAGACGGGTCTGCTGATGACCGCTCCCGGTCTGAGCCTGCCGCAAACGGATGCGGAGCTCGTTGTTGTCGTTCTTGCGGTACGAGTCGGGCTCGTTGGGACGGAGGAGGTGGGTCGTCGTGTCGCGCAGGTTGAGCCAGGCGCTGCCGTCGTGGGGGTCGATGACGAGGCTCCCCGAGTCGGCGGTGACGAGGCTCTCCTGGTCGGGGTTGCTGTTGTCGAACAGTAAGATGCCGTGCCAGCGGCCGGTGCCGCGGTCGATCTTGTCGACGTAGAGCAGTTGGTTGGGAAAGTCCTCGGCGAAGACGCGCTGTTCGATCGCGGCGTTGGCCGCCGAGAGCGCGACCTTGCGCGTGAGCTGCGAGAGCTGCGCGTTGGCCTGCGGCATCACCGCCAGGGTGAGGCCGGCATCGGCCACGAAGACCAAGCCCGCCATCACGATCAGGGGGAGGGCGACCCGCCGCAACGGCACGCCGCACGCCTGCATCGCGACCAGCTCCGAGTCGGCGGCCCAACGAGCCGAGGTCATGAGCACCGCGAACAACGTGCCGATCGGCAGCGTCAGCGCCAGGATGTTGGGCACGCCGAGGACCAGCAGCCTCACCACGGTGCCGGTGCCGACGCTGCGGGAGATGAAGAGATCGGCCACCACGAACAGGGCGCGGATGAGCAGGAGGAACGTGCTCACGCTGGCAGCCATCAGCAGCGTCGGCAGCATCTCCTTGACCAGGGCACGTCCGAGGACGAAGCGACGGGGTCCGCGCATCACCCGGAGATGGTACGGGAGCGGAGGAGAATTGCCAATCCCGGCGCGGACGAGGACGGTCGCGGTCGTTCAACAGGGTATTCCACAGGCGGGCCGAATTCCGCAGCCCGCGCCTCGTCTCGTATGTCCGATAAGATATATTATGTTAAATCACACCCCACAAGATACAGCGCGACGATGCAGACACATGCCGTGGGAGCATGGAACCGCTCCCCGTCCAGGTGCCGTCTCCGTCAACAGGCGCGAAAACCGGCGCGCCGCCAAACCGGCGCTGGAGCGGTTCCGTCAGCCGAGGCGATCGTCGAGCTCGCCCGCCCGCAGCTGCTGGAGGAACGCCTCGACGGTGGCGATGATCTCGTCCCGGGAAACGCCGGGCTGGCGGATCGTCAGGGAGAGGCGCACCGGGACGCTTCCCGGCGCGCGCAAGCGGATCTGAAGTGGACGGAACGCTCCCGCGGCGGGGGTGTGTCCGGACGGGACCGAATGGTCATCCGGATCGTCGGCGCCTCTGGTCGGGACCCCCGGGGTCTGAGCGGCCAGGCGGGCGGCTTCGCGATCGAGGTGGCCTTCCGCGATCTCTTGGACGAGACGCTCCATCTCGTCGATGCTGCCGGCGCGGGCGATGAGGAGGAGCATCGACTTGGCGGTGATGTCGGCATGCCGACAGAGGTCCTGGATCGCCGGCGGGATCGCGAGGAGCTTGAGGCCCTCGGTGATCGTCGGCCGCGACTTCCCTACCGCCGCCGCGACCCGGTCGTGGGTGTAACCGTACTTCTCCACGAGCGTGCGGTAGCCCTCGGCCTCCTCGAACGGCGAGAGGTCCCTGCGCTGGAGGTTCTCGACGAGCGCCAGCTCGAGCGCCTCCTGGTCGGTGACCGCCATCTCGATGCACGGGACCTCTTCGAGGCCGGCCTCGACCGCAGCGTGGAAGCGCCGCTCGCCGGCGATCAACTGGTAGGTGCGACCACCCGGCAGCGGCCGGACGAGGAGCGGCTCGAGGACGCCGCGCGCGCGGATCGAGGCCGTCAGCTCGGTCAGATCGCCGAGGTTGGAACGCGGCTGCTCCCGGTTGGTCTCGATACGGTCCGTCGGAAGCATGACGCCGACCGCGGTGACCGACTGGTTCGCGAGCTCCTCGACGAAGTGGCGGTCGTGCCGCATCTTGCGGAAATCGGGCAAACCCTTTCGGCTAGACACGGGCCATGACCTCCTCACAGAGTGCGTAGTACTCGAGCGCGCCGCTGGACTGAGGCGCATGCTCGAAGATCGAGGTGCGGTATGCAGGACTCTCCTCGAGACGCACGGACTTGGTCACCGCGGTCTGGAACACCTTGTCGCCGAAGACCTGCGCGATCCGTTCGTGAATGTCGCGGGCGAGGACGGTGCGGCGGTCGTGCAGGGTGATCAGGACCCCGAGCAGCTGCAGGTCGGGGTTGGCGCGGACCTTGATCTTCTCGACCGTTTCGAGGAGGTCGTCGGTACCCTCCAGGGCGAAGTACGAGGACTGGATCGGGATCAGCAGGTGGGTCGCCGCGACCATCGCGTTCACCGTGATGAGCCCGAGTGTCGGCGGCGTGTCGACGATGATGTACTCGTACTTCGGCACGACCGGCGCCAGGCGATCCTTCAGGCGGAAGTGTGCGTCCAGCTCGCCGACCATCGCGTTTTCCAGCTTCGCCAGAGAGATCCTGGCCGGCGCGATGTCGAGCTTGTCGACGGCGGTCGGCTGGATCACCTCCTCGATCGCGGCTCCGTCCGCGAGGACGTCGTACATCGAGCGCCCGAGAGCATGCTGGTCGACGAACGACATCGTCGTGTTTCCCTGCGGGTCGAGGTCCACCAGCAACGTGTGCACGCCCTTGAGCGCCAGCGCCGCCGCGAGGTTGATCGCGGTCGTCGTCTTGCCCACTCCGCCCTTCTGGTTGGCTATCGTGATGATCATGGCTCCCCGTCCGCCCCGCGCGCCACGGGTCGAAGGCCGGATCGACCCTCCACCGTGCTGGCGCTCGGACACGCCCTCGTCTTGGCGACTCGGGCACTGTATCGGGGCGGTGGAAACGCTGTCAACCTCTCGGGCCCAGGCGACCGCCCGGCGGGCGCGCGACACGCGCTGCCGTGAGAGAGCCTGATCTCTGCGCGAGGGGCCGCGCTCGACCGCTCCACACCCTCACATGTTGTACTTGCCCAGCTGCTCGGGGCTGAGCGACTCGAGCCACTCCCTCAACCGGGCCTCGTTGTCCTCGCCCTCGCGGAGGTCGAGCGCATGCGCCTCGCGGAACACCTCGGCCGCCACGCGAATCGGCGCGCCGCAGCGCAGCGCGAGCGCGATCGCATCCGATGGCCGGGCGTCAACCTCGCGGAACTGGCCGTCGGGCGTCCGCAGCGCGATGTGGGCGTGGAACGTGCTCTCGACCAGCGAATGCACCGTGACCGCCTCGACCCGGCCGCCCATCGCCGTGATGACCGCGCGGAGGAGGTCATGGGTCATCGGGCGCGGTGTGGCCACGCCCTCGAGCTGGAGCGCGATCGCGTTCGCCTCGAAGACGCCGATCCAGATCGGGAGGAAGAGGTTTTCATCTGGCTTCTTCAGGATCACGATCGGCGTGTTGGAAACCGGGTCAAGGATCAGACCCCTGATCTCGACCTCGAGCTGAGCCGGCGCTTCGCGCTTTTCATCCACGCCTCCAATCTCAGCCAACGCGGAAGGCGTGTCAAGCCGGCCGGGTCACCGGCTCTCGCCGTTCGCCGAGGAGGGAGTGCGGCGTGGCGCCGGTAATTACGACCGTGGCGAGCTCTCCGGCCGCGATCCCGTTCCACCCCGACACGTTGACCACGCGGTTGTCGGCTCCCCGCCCCTGCCAAGACGCCGAACCCCGCTTGGCCGGGCCGTCGAGGAGGAGCTCGACGGTCTTTCCGACCATCGCCTGGTTACGGTCGAGCTGGATGGCTGCCTGGAGATCGAACAACCGTTCCAAACGAATCCCGGCCTCCGCGCGCGCGATCCGTCCGGAGTAGCGGGCGGCGGGCGTCCGCGGCCGCGGCGAGAACACGAAGCCGTAGAGCTGGCCGAAGCCGACCTCTCGCACCACGTCCAGCGTGGCCGCGAAGTCGTCCTCGGTCTCGCCGGGGAAGCCGACGATGACGTCGGTTGAGAGCGTGACTTGCGGCATCGCGGCCCGGATCATGGCCACGAGCTCCAAGTAGTCGGCGCGGGTGTAGCCGCGGTGCATGCGCTTGAGCACGGCGTCGGATCCCGCCTGGAACGGCAGGTGGAGGTACGTGCCGAGCGACGGGACACCGGCGATCTTTTCGACCATCGCGCGTGTGAAGAACCTGGGGTGCGAGGTGACGAACTGGACGCGCCATACGCCGGGCACCGCCCCCACCGCCTGCAGCAGGTCACCGAAGTCGGCGCCGGTCGCCGGGCACCGGTAGGCGTTGATCGTTTGCCCGAGCAGCGTGACTTCCTTCCCGCCCCGCTCCACCACGCCGGTCGCCTCGGCCACGATCTCCGCCAGCGTCCGGCTGCTCTCGTGGCCGCGCGTGGTCGGCACGATGCAGAAGGTGCAGTGCTGATCGCACCCGTGGATGGCGGTGACGTACTGGCGAGCGCCGGAGCCGCGCGCGATCGTGTCGGGATCGTAGTCGGGACCGGCGGGGAAGCCGGTGACGCTCGTTCGCCTCCCCTGGGCGACCGCGTCCAGCACCTGGGGGAGCTGCGAGACGCGCCCGGGTCCGAGCACGAAGTCGAGGCCCGCGCTGCGCGCCAGCAGGTGTTCCCCCTCCTGTTCGCCGACGCAACCGCACAGCCCGACGACTCCGGGCCGGCCGTTCGCACGGCGCAGTCCGTGCAGCTCACCGAGGCGCGACAGCACTTTGTGGACCGCCTTTTCGCGCACCGAGCAGGTGTTGAGCACCGCGACGTCCGCGCCTTCGGCGTGCTCGACGCGACGCAATCCGCGCTGCTGCAGCAGGCCCTCGAGCCGCTGGCTGTCGAGGACGTTCATCTGACAGCCCCACGTCTCGATGAAGTACGTTTCCATCTTCCCGCTCACCTGCGGCCTCTCCCCCGGAGCGCGGGCACGGCAAGCGTTCGCCCGCGCCCGGCAGCCCACGTTCTACCGTCTTCTCCCCGCGCTTGCAACTGCAGGCCGCTCAGTTCGGGGGAGGCACCGGCCCCAGCGGCGGCGGCGTCGGGGTCGGCGTCGGCCGGCCGGCCGGGCCGGGACGCGCCGCCTCCCCTTCCCCGCGGCCCGCCGTGGGCGTCCCCTCGTCGAGGCCACGGAACCAGCCGGGGAGCGCGCCGTCCCGCCGCGCGGCGTTGAGGACCCGGTCCGGCTCACCGCGGGCCGTCGCGAGGTCGGTCTTGGCCTTGGCGAGATCGGCGAGCGTTCGGTCCCACGCCGGTTTGATGGTGGAGTCGCGGTAGACCGGATCGTCGTGCGCGTAGAACTCCTGCTCCAGCTGGTTGGCGCGCGAGGAGAGCTCCTTGATGTCGCCCTCGAGGCGGCGCACGCGGTCCTGCGCCGCCCGGTAACGCTCCTGCCAGATCGCCTTCTTGCGCTCCTCGGCCGTGCCGCCGCGGACGGCGCCCGTGAGCGGCGGGGCGGCCGCGCTCATCGTCAGCTCCACGCCTTGCGCCAGCTGCTTGACGGTCTCGTTGTTGATGACCCGCGGTTGGTTGGCCGGGAGGTTCAACTTGATCCGCTTGGCGACGTCGGCCAGGGACGAGGCGCGTACCGGCCGCCCCTCCTCGGGCTGGGCCAGCAGGATGCTCAGCGACGGCGTGGGCGCCGGGGTCGGCTTTTCCTCCCCCGCCCCGCCCGCTCCGAGCGCGACCAGCACGGCGAGCGCAGTGATCATGTCGACCTCCCCCGCGGCCTATGGCTCACAGGTGCCTTCCCGCCCGTAGCGGTCGTCGAGGCGGACAACGTCGTCGAGCTCGGGCGTCGAAACCTCGACGAGCCGCACATCGGTAAGGGCCACGAGCCGGTGCAGCACGCCGGGCCTGACCCGGACGACGTCCCCCGGCCGCAGGACGGCGGCGACGAGCTCGCGGCTCGCCGGTGCGTCCCCGAGGTGCAGCTCGCACGACCCTTCGAGCACCCGCATCGTCTCGTCCTTCACCACATGATACTGCAGCGACAGGGCGTGGCCGGCGCGCACGGTCAGGATCTTGCCGACGTACCGCTCGGTCTCGGCGAAGACCTCCTCCTGCCCCCACGGTTTCTCGACGAGGCGGCTCACGGCAGGATCCTCACCTTCAGGTGCGAGAGCAGGCCCGAGAGCTGCTCCAGCAGGTACTCCTCGACTTCCTTGGCGGTCGCCAGCGCCAGCGCCCGCTGGGCCATCCGCCTCGCCTCGCGGAACGAGACGGCGCGGATCAGGCTGCGTGCCAGCGGCAGCGCCGGCGGGTGCATCGAGAACTCCGTCAGGCCGAGGCCCACGAGCAGCGGCACGGCCAGCGGGTCGGCCGCCATCTCGCCGCACAGCGACACCGGGATCCCGGCGCGCGC
>JAJXUY010000087.1 GCA_021782525.1 Acidobacteriota bacterium
ATGCTGACGACCGAGGCGCTGGTCTCCGAGATCCCCGAGGAGAAGCCGGCGGCGCCGGCGATGCCGGGCGGCGGCGGCATGGGGGACATGTACTAGAGAACCGTGGTCCGTGGTCCGTGGACCGTGGACTGAAGAAACACCGAAGAAGCGGGAAACAACGAGGGCGGGGAGCGATCCCCGCCCTTCTTCCGTCCGGTGGGCACAGGGCGCAGCGGGATGGGTGTGAACGAGGGACACGAGACCAACGGCCGAGCAGCGGAGCGGCGAAGGTGTCGAGGAGAAACGGCACGAGGCGGGCGAACCCGCCTCTCGCGCCCCCGCTCTTCTGCGCCTCGGCTCCTCGGCGCCTCTGCACATCGGTCTCGGGGCGGCCCGCCCGGTCAGAGGAGAAGGCGCAGGCCGACGACGGGGAGCAGCGCGATCGCGCCGAACACGACCAGCGAGACGAGGAAGAGCACCTGGCCGATCACGGCGAGAACCGCATCCTCCTCGAGCAGGCCGACGGCGGTGGCGGCGATCGTCAACGCCGGCAGCGTGTTGGTAAAGAGGATCGGCAGCGGCAGCGCCAGCTCGGCGCCCGATACCGCGATCACGACCCCGGCGATCGGCCGCGCCCAGCGGTGGCACTGGAACCAGCGGCCGCGCGGCTTGACGAAGCGCTCGACCTGGCGCAGAACGCGCTGCCCCGCCGCGCCGATCCGAATCACGAGCGCCGATTGCAACTCGTGCGCGAGCCAGCGCCGCGGCAGCCACAGCGAACGCCCGAGCGCCATCGCCACGCCGAGCAGCACAACGGCCAGCCCGAACGGTGTGGACAACCCCGGCAGGGGGATCGGCTGCAGGAACGGCAGGACGAGGAAGAACGCGAGCAGCGCGAGGCCGCGGCCGCTCAGGTGCTCGACCAGCACGCGGACGGCAACCCTCTCGGCGGAGGCGAGCCGGACCACGTCCTCGATCTCGCCGGAAAGCGAACGGCGCCGGTTCGTAACGGCCCCGTCGCTGCAGTCTGCGGGCGCCGCCAACGGAGCGTCTTGTGTGCTCACGCTGACCACTATACGAGAACGCCGGCTGCGGGCGAAGACGATCGGCCGGTGAGTCGCGGCTCATCCAAGGCACCGCCGGCCCCGGAAGCTCGGCTCCGTCTCAAGGCTGCCTACCCGAGTTACCAGCGTCCGGCCACCCGACCCGCTCCGATTCCCCATCCGATCGTCGATGCGCCCCTGCGTGCCCGCCCCGATGGTTCGCTCCATCTCCGCCTCAGGCACCTGATCGATCGTCCCCCGCAGCGACTCCCGAAACACGTCGTCCGCCGCCGGCGCCGCTTTCCCGTCAACCCTACTCCGAGTTCTCTTCCGCCGGGCCGCCGGTCCCTCCCTTGGGTCCCGTTGCCCGGGGTGAACCCAGGTGCTCTTTGGAACCCGTGGCGCTCTCTGGCAGACGGTTCGGGACACGACCCACACTCCCGCCCGGATCGGCGTAGGCGAGTGCAGCGACGTGCAGCCGCAGGCGGGCGGGCCCGTACGAGCTTTCTGTTCGAGGCCGCCCGAGCGGCCGCCACCCCGTGCCCGGTGCCGCGCCGGCCGCGTCCGGTTGACAAGCTGAACGCACCTGGTCTACAAGGACCAATCGCGCGGATTCCCGCTAGTCGGCCGGCGTGGGTTGCGGCGGGGCGGAAAGGACAGATGGAACCTCCAAGTCGGACCAGCGACATGTGGACCCGGGCTCGCCGGCCGGCGGGCGCTGTGACGCCGCGCAGCTGATCCGTCCCGCGGCGCGTCTCCGGCCTCGAGTCCCTGCAGGGGAACGGAGATGCGCTTGCGTGGCCGCCTGAAAATAGAGCGTTCGGCCTGGTCGAGGGACAGTGTGTGCCCGGGCGCCCGCGCGGCCGTGCCGCGCCGCCGCTAGAGGGACCGGGTCATGTACTGGCTCTCGAAGAGCTTCCACGTCGCCAACCGGTTCAAGCGCCGGCTCCTCATCTTCTTCGCCGTGCTCGGGCCGGGCCTCATCACGATGGTGGCGGACAACGACGCCGGCGGCATCTCCACCTACGCCGTGACCGGGTCGAAGCACGGGTTCTCCCTCCTCTGGATCTTCTTCATCCTCGTCCCGATGGCGTACTACATCCAAGAGATGACGGTGCGTCTCGGCGCCGTGACCAAGCGCGGGCACGCCGAGGCGATCTTCGAGGGGTTCGGGAAGTTCTGGGGGTGGTTCTCCCTGGCCGACCTCGCCATCGTCAACTTTCTCACGCTGATCACGGAGTACATCGGGATGACGGCCGCGATGAGCATGATGGGCGTGCCGCCGTGGATCACCTACATCGCGGTCACGATCATCCTGCTCGCCGTGTCGATGACGGGGAAGTACTGGACGTTCGAGAAGCTGACGCTGGCCTTCTGCGCGTTCAACTTCGTCTACATTCCGGCCGCGTTCTGGGCGATGAGGTCGCCCACCGTCCCGGGCTGGGGGGGCGTGTTCCACGGCCTGCTCGTGCCCACGCTGCCCGGCGGTCTCTCGGGGGACATGCTGTTCATCATCCTCGCCAACATCGGCACGACGATCACGCCGTGGCAGATCTTCTTCCAGCAGAGCTCGGTCGTGGACAAGGGCCTCGACCTGCGCGACGTCAAGTACGGCAAGATCGACACCTTCGTCGGCGCGCTGGTGACGTGCCTCGTGGCCGGGTTCATCATCATCACGACCGGCGCGGCGTTCTACTACCACCACCCCCCGATCGTCATCGAAGACGCCCAGCAGACGGCGGAGGCGCTGGTGCCGCTCCTGGGCGGGTACGGCGCGATCGCCCGCAAGCTCTTCGCGATCGGGCTGTTCGACGCCGGCTTCCTGGGCGCGCTGTGCATCTCGCTGTCGACGTCGTGGGCGGTGGGTGAGGTGTTCGGCTGGGCGCACTCGCTCAACAAGAGCGTGAAGGACGCGCCGTGGTTCTATGCGGTCCACCTGGCGATGCTGCTCGGCGCCGGCGCGATCGTCCTCATCCCCGGGGCGCCGTTGATCGCCATCACGATGTTCGTGCAGGTCGTCGCCGTGACGCTCCTCCCCTCGGCGCTCGTCTTCCTCATCCTGATCCTCAACGACCCGGCGTTCGTGGGCGAGCACGTCAACACGCGCTGGGAGAACATCGCGAACTGGGGTATCGTCGTCTTCGTGACGGTGATGTCGACGCTGTTCGCGTTCAGCACGCTTTTCCCCGGGCTGTTCGTGGCCGGCAAGTAGGAGGGGAAGATGACATCGCCGACGCTCCAGCCGAGGGTTCCGGACCTGCCGCAGGGGATCGGCCAGTTCCGCTTCCTCTTCTTCTCCCAGCTCCTCAAGCGGTCCGTGTGCGCGGGCAAGATCAAGGACCGGATCGGCAAGCTCGCCGACCTCGTCTTCGCCCTGAAGGAACCGTACCCGGAAGCGGTCGGCATCCTCCTCGAGTTCGGCTGGGGCAAGCCGACGCAGTTCATCCCGTGGGACCGCGTCGTCAAGGTCGAGGACGACGCGGTGTTCGTCAAGCCCGCCGAGGGCGGCGGCCCCTACCCGCCGTTCGTCGACCAGCCGGGCTGGATGCTGGTGGACGCGCACCTGATGGGCCGCACGATCCTGGACATGGACGGCCGGCGAACTGAGGTGGTCAACGACGTCCACCTGCTCGAGGCCAAGGGTCACCTCCTCCTCGTGCACGTGGACACCTCGGTCAACGGCCTCCTGCGCCGGTGGGGCCTCGGCAAGCTGAAGTGGGTCAAGGACGAGTTCATCTCGTGGAAGTACGTCCAGCCGCTGTCGGTCGAGGACGCGGTCGCGACGGACAAGGTGTCGCTGTCGGTGACGCGCAAGCAGATGCTCGACCTGCCGAGCGAGGACCTCGCCGACGCTCTCGAGGAGCTCGACGGCAAGGAGCAGGAGGCGCTGTTCTCGGCGCTGGACTCCGAGAAGGCCGCCGAGACGCTGCTCGAGGCCGAGCCGCGCGCGCAGCGCCAGCTGATCGCCGACCTGCGCAAGGAGCGGGCCCGCCTGATCCTGTCGGAGATGAGCGTGCCGCAGCTCGCCAAGCTGTTCTCGGTGCTGCCGCACGACGACGCCACCGAGCTGATGGACGTGCTCTCCGCGGACGACGCGGCCCGGATCAGGGCGATCCTCTCGGAGCGTGAGGCGACCGCCGGAGCGTTGATGTCGCCCGAGTTCGTGGCGGTGCCGTCCGATACCAGGGTCGGGCCGTTGCTCGCGCAGATCCGGGGCTCGCGTTCGGAGCCGGAGGCGATCTCGTACGTCTACGTGATCAACGGGGAAGGCCGCACCCTCGCCGGTGTCGTCGACCTGCGCGAGCTGGTGCTCGCGCCCGACGATACGGCGGTGTCGTCGATCATGACCTCCCCGGTGGTCTCGGTCGAGGAGAGCGACCTGCAGGACGACATCGCCGCGGTGTTCGCCAAGTACCACTACCGGATGATCCCGATCGTCGACGCCCAGGACCACATCCTCGGCGTGATCCGCTCCAACGAGATCATGGCCGGCGGCGCGTCGCGAAAGGAGTAGGTGAGCCACATGCCCCGTGTCCAGATGACGCCTACGGTTCGAGCGGCGCTCTTCTTCCTGAGGTTCTACCTCATCGCCCTGCTCGGCTTGCTGGTCGTGCGCTTCCTCAGGATCTTCTGAATCCGCCGCGCGCGGGTTTGCTAAGCTGACGCCCGAAGTCACACGCACGGGTGCGCCGGCCGGCTGCGACAGGCGGCCGCCGGGCGCGGGGTGGAGGGGCGATGGCTCGAACACGGAAGTCGAACCTGACGGCGGGGGTGATCCTGGTGGTGATCGGGGGGATCCTGCTGGTCACCCGGTTCGCGTTGCTGGCCACCGCGCCGGCGTGGCTGCTCGGGCTCGGGGTCGGCCTGGCGCTCATCGCGATCGTGACCCGCTCGTACGGTGCGCTCGTCGGCGGGATGATCCTCCTCGGCCTCGGCGCCGGCATGGCGCTCGGGGATCGCGCGGTGGCCGGGATGTCGCCCGGCGCGTGGATGCAGCTCGGCCTCGGCGCCGGTTTCGTCGGCATCTGGGTGCTCGCGCTCATCCTCGGCTTGAAGCGCCACTGGTGGCCGCTGGTGCCCGGTGTGATCCTGCTCGCGCTGGGCGGGGCGCGGTTCCTGCGTCACATCGTCGTGATCCCGCCCGAGGCGATGATCGTGGTCCGCACCTGGTGGCCGGCGGCTCTCGTCGTCGCCGGCATCTGGGTGCTCGTCAGGGCGCTGCGCAAGTGAGGGAAAGGCCGTACGAGGGAAGCAGGAAAAGGGAAAAGGGTAAAGGGAAGGCCACGACACAACCGACCGCCGTCTTGCCTTCCCTTTGCCCTTTCCCCTTTCCCCTTTTGCTTGTTACGCGTCGCTCACCGGCCGAGGAAAAGGACGTCGCCCGGCCTGATCGTGGCGTCGGCGAGGTTGTTGCGCCGCTGCAGCTCGCCGGTGGACGTCCCGAACCGCCGTGCGATCCGGTAGAGGGTGTCGCCGCGCCGGACCACGTACCTCTTCGACGCCACGCGGGCGTGCGCCTTGCGCGCCGGTGCCGACGCGACGCTGGTGCGCGCATGGGCGGTGTAGGGGCCGCGGGGAACGATCAACGTCTGGCCGATGCGCAGCGCGCGCGGGTTCCGGAGGCCGTTGGCGGCCATGACGGCGTCCACGCTCGATCCGTACCGGTGCGCAATCGCGGCCGGGGTGTCGCCCCTTTTGACCACGTGGAGGAACCGGCGCACCCGCTCGGAGGGCGGGATCGACGCGATGATGTCGGCGATGTTCGTCTTGATCCCGCACGGCACCGCCAGCGGGTACGTCCCGTTCGCCGGCGTGAGGCCCTGCGTCAGCGCGGGGTTCAGTGCAACCAGGGTCTGCGCGTCCAGCCCGGCCCGCTGCGCCAACACGTCGAGGTCGAGCGCACCGCGCACCGGCACCCTGGTGAAGCACTGGGGGTGCTCCTCGATCGGGGGCAGGCCGTACGCGGCCGGGTTCTTGGCCACGATCACGACGGCCCACAGCGCCGGGACGTAGTTGCGGGTCTCGCGCCGCAGGTAGCGGCGCACGGTCCAGAAGTCGGTGTCGCCCCGGCTCCGCCGCAACGCCCGCTGGATGTTGCCGGCGCCGCAGTTGTACGCCGCCAGGGCCAGTTCCCACGAGCCGAACATGTTGTGCAGGTCGCCGAGGTGCCGCACGGCCGCCTCTGTGGCGAGGTAGGGGTCGTTGCGCTCGTCGACGAGGCCGTCGGTGCGCAGGTCGTACAGACGCGCCGTTCCGGCCATGAACTGCCATAGCCCCTGCGCCCTGGCACGCGAGCGGGCGCGCGGGTTGAACGCGCTCTCGACCAGCGGCAGCCAGGCGAGGTCCTGCGGCATGTTCGCCTTCTTGAGCTCGGCGCGGATGAACGGCAGGTAGACCGAGGCGCGCTCGAAAGCGGCGATGAGGCGTTGGCGGTACGGTCCGGTGTAGAAGTCGATGAGGGACGCGACCTCGGGGTTGACGACGACGGGGAGGTCGTACTGCGCCCGGCGCGCCCGCTCCTGCTCCTCGGTGACATGCGCCTCGGCCACCGGCTGCGGCTCCGGCGGGGTGTCGTCGGAGGCGC
>JAJXUY010000088.1 GCA_021782525.1 Acidobacteriota bacterium
AGCACCCCGAGCTCCCGAACGAGGAGGTCAACACCGCCGCGCGCGCGGCCAGCGCGCTCCGCGAGGCCGGCTTCGAGGTGCACGATCACGTCGGCACGACGGGCGTCGTCGGCGTCCTGCGCAACGGCGAGGGGCCAGCCGTCCTGGTCCGCGCCGACATGGACGCCCTTCCGATCGAGGAGGCAACCGGCCTCGCGTACGCGAGCTCGGCGCGCGCGACGGACGGCGGTGGCCAGGAGGTCCCCGTCGCCCACGCCTGCGGCCACGACGTCCACGTGGCGAGCCTGATGGCGGCCGCGCGCCTGCTCGGGGGCCGGCGGGACGCCTGGCACGGAACGTTCGTCGCGCTCTTCCAGCCCGCCGAGGAGCTCGGGACCGGCGCGAAGGAGATGGTCGATGCCGGCCTGGCGAAGCTCGTCCCGAAGCCCGACGTCGCCCTCGCCCAGCACGTCCTGGTCTACCCAGCCGGCAAGGTCGGCACCCACGCCGGCCCGTTCCTCTCGACGGCGGCGAGCCTGCGCGTCACGGTGCACGGCCGGGGCGCGCACGGCTCGATGCCGCAGCTCTCGGTGGACCCGGTCGTGCTCGCCTCGATGGTCGTCGTGCGCCTCCAGGCGATCGTCTCGCGCGAGGTGGCGCCCGGCGAGTTCGCCGTCGTGACCGTCGGCCGGTTGGCAGCCGGGACCAAGAGCAACATCATCGCCGACCGCGCGGTGATCGAGCTGAACATCCGCGCCTACGACGACGCCATGCGGACGCGGCTGATCGAGTCGATCGAGCGGGTGGTGCGCGCCGAGTGCGCTGCCTCGGGCTCTCCGCGGGACCCCGAGTTCGAGCGTTACGACGAGTACCCGCTGACGGCGAACGACCCGGACGTGACGGCCAGGGTCGCCGCCGCCTTCCGCGAGCACTTCGGCGACCGAGCGTTCGAGGCGCCCAGGCAGTCGGCAAGCGAGGACTTCAGCGACATCCCGACGGCGCTCGGCGCGCCGTACACGTACTGGGCGCTCGGCGGCATCGACGCCAAGGAATGGGAGCGGGCCGAGGCTGGGGGCGCGATCGCCGAGATCCCGGCCAACCACTCGCCGAGGTTCGCGCCCGTCATGGAGCCGACCCTGCGGACAGGGACCGAGGCGATCGTCGTCGCCGCCCTGGCCTGGCTCGGCTCGTAGCCGGACCCTGGCGTGACTGCCGCGACGGCCGGGGCCGACACGCGCTACGTCGGCAGCGATCGGCTCCTGTACGGCATCATCCTCGGGGTCCTCGCCTTCTGGCTGTTCGCCCAGACGACGCTCAACATCGCCCCGACGATGGCGCGCGACCTCGGGATCGACACGTCGTTGATGAACATCGCCGTGTCCATCACCGCGCTCTTCTCGGGGATCTTCATCGTCGTCGTGGGCGGCGCTGCCGACCGGATCGGCCGGGTGCGCGTGGTCCAGGCTGGCTTCGTCCTGGGCATCGCCGGCGCTCTGCTGGTCGGGCTCGCGCCGTCGGGCGCGCTCGCGGTCCCGAGCCTGCTGCTGGGGCGCGTCCTCCAGGGCCTGTCGGCCGCGTGCATCATGCCCGCGAGCCTCGCCCTCGTGAAGGCGTACTGGGAGGGCGCCGGGCGCCAGAGGGCGATCAGCCTCTGGTCCATCGGGTCGTGGGGCGGCTCCGGGTTCGCCGCCCTGTTCGGAGGCCTCATGGCGGCGAACCTCGGCTGGCGTTGGATCTTCCTCGCCTCGGCCGCGGTGTCGGCCGTCGGGATGCTCATGGTCCGCGGCACGCCGGAGAGCAGGGTCGAGGGAGGCCGCGCCTACAAGCCCGACGTCGCCGGGATCGCGACGTTCATGATCGCGATGGTCGCGCTGCAAGTGCTGCTCACGCAGGGCTCGAGGCTCGGCTGGTCGAGCGCCGCGTCGCTCGCGCTGCTCGGCGCCGCCGTCGTCTTCGGCGCCGTCTTCGTCCGCGTCGAGTCCGGGAACCCGGACGCCTTCGTGGACTTCCGCCTGTTCCGGAACCCGACGTACGCGGGTGCGACGCTGTCGAACCTGCTCCTCAACGCCGTCGCCGGGATCATCATCGTGGCGATGGCGCTCGTGCAGGTCGGCGGCGGCATGAGCGCGCAGCAGGCGGGCCTGCTGACGCTGGGGTACGCGATCGCGGTCGTCCTCTTCATCCGGGTCGGTGAGAGGCTGCTCCAGCGGTTCGGCCCGCGCCGGCCGATGATCTGGGGCTGCGTGATCGTTGCCGCGGCCGTCCTGCTGCTCCTGCCGACGAACCTCCTGCTCTCGAAGTACACGGTCCTCGCGGTCGCCGCGTTCACGCTGTTCGGCATCGGGCTCGGGTTCTACGCGACGCCGTCAACGGACGCCGCGCTGTCGAGCCTGCCGAGCGACCAGGCGGGGTCGGGGTCGGGCATCTACAAGATGGCGTCGTCGCTCGGCGCGTCCTTCGGCGTGGCGATCTCGGCCGCGATCTTCACCGCCATGAGCGCCGCCTCCGGCGCGGTCGGCGCGTGGCTCGACGGCGTGCTCACCTTTGCCGGCCGCCAGGACAACCTGGCGGTCCGCGAGGCGGCCCTCCTCGCGTTCGCGGCGAATCTGCTGGTGGTCGTCGCGGCCATCGTCGCCATCGTGGTCCTCGTGCCCCGGGACAAGATGCGCCCAGCGGCGCCTCGCGGGACGCCGTCGCGGGAAGCGGCCGCCGCGACGCGCGCCCGGACTTGACGTGCGCCGTACTCTCGAGTCTCCGGCACGGGGGCGTTCGCGGGATGCGGGAGGCGGATGGAGACGCTCGTCATAGCGCTCGACCTCGTCGGGACGTTCGTCTTCGCCCTGAGCGGTGCGATGGCCGGGATTCGGCACCGGCTCGACCTGTTCGGGATCCTCGTTCTGTCCTTCGCGGCCGGCAACGCGGGCGGGATGACGCGCGACGTGCTCATCGGCGCGGTCCCGCCCGCCGCGATCGCGCAGTGGCCGTACGTCGCCGTGTCGGTTCTGGCCGGCCTCGCGACGTTCCGGGCCCACGAGTCCGTCCGTCGGCACGAGGACGCCATCCTGGTGTTCGACGCGGGCGGCCTCGCGCTGTTCACGGTATCGGGCACCCTCAAGGCGGTCGCCTTCGGCCTCAACCCGGTCGCCGCCGTGCTGCTCGGGATGCTCACCGGGATCGGCGGCGGGATGCTCCGCGACATCCTCGTCGCGGAGATCCCGACCGTCCTGAGGGCGGACGTGTACGCCGTCGCCGCACTCGCGGGGGCGATCGTTGTCGTCGTGGGCGAGGAGGCCGGGCTCGCGTCCGGCGTCGGCGCTGCGGCCGGTGCCAGCGTCTGCTTCGGCCTGCGGGTCCTGGCCCTGAAGCGGGGCTGGCGGCTCCCGGCGGTGCCGCTGAGCAGCGAGGGGCCACCCGGGGAGGGCTCGGGCTGAGATGGACGCCCTGCAGCGCCGGTGATCCTCGGCGGTGCTCTCGGCGTCCTCGTGCTTGAGCGCGTGGGAGATGAGGGCTACTTGGCGGTGGTTGAGCGTGGTCGCCCGCAGGAGGGCCGTGGTCTCGCGAGCCTCCCTCATCTTCGCGCGGAGGTGGGCGAGGAGCTCGTCGATCGCCTGGCGCACGACGCGCTGCTGGTGGAGCACGAAGTACGTCGCGTCAAGATCGTCGGTCTCCGTGTACTGGAACGCGCGGGCGTACTGCGCGGGCGCGCCGTCCAGCAAAGAACCCCCAAGGGATCCCAAAGTCTGTCGATGCCGTCTGGCAGGCCTGACGCGCGAGATACGGCGCGGGAACAGGCGCGGGCCGTCGCACGAACGCTGGTCGTGGCAAGAAGGCAGGCCCGGGGTACGGTCGGGCCGACGGCCCCACGATCCCTCCTCTCGCCACCGGTTCCCGCCATCTCCCTCATGCAGCGGGGGGCTCAGGCAGCGGCGAACCAGCGGATCCGCGTCACGAGGCGGCGGACCGGGAGATCCTGGGATTCGTACACGCCGCACGTACGCAAGGGGCGTTGATCGCCGGGTCCACTGCGCGTAGGGTCCTGGAAGGACCGAGGCGCCGCCCATACCGACCTCAGCGTGGAACAGATCCGGCTTGCAGCGGCCGCCCTTGGCTGAGGCCAGGGATCACTTGCCCTCCGTTGGCGCCGCGTCGTCGGCAGCGTGCTGCTGCGACCAGCCGTTGCCTACCCGGGACGTCCGTCCGCGCTGGCCCGCCAGCGCCGGCTCCAGGAACGCAGCGAGCACGTCACGGGCCTCCTGCGCTGTCGCAGGCTGGATCTTGAGCTCCCGTCGAAGCTCTGCGTACGCACGCGACCACGAGGTGGGCGCATCCGGGATCGACGGCGGCCAAGCGTGCTCCCCGCGCCGCCCGAATGTGGCGAGTCCCGCGTCGATGAGCGCCGAGCTGCTGAAGGAGTACCGCTCGCTGAACCAGACCATGTCCGCGAGGTCCTTCACCCTTGTGTTCTGCTGGTCGCGAGGGCGGGTGAGTGCGTGGAGCTTCTCGGCGAACTGCTGTGCGATGGGGTAGACGGGGAACTCGGAGATCGCGAACCCGAGCGCCCCGACAAGCGGGTCGGAGGGATGCCGCTCGATCTCGCCGACGATGGCGTCCTGGCTGTTGAGGTCGGCGCCGAAGCTGACGAACAGGCTCCCGGCGAGGTTGACCAGCACCGGGAAGCGGAGTCCGCCGCCAGGCGGCCCGACGAGCGGCTTCGGCGCGCCCACCTGGTACGAGAAGAGGTCGGCAAGGTCGGTGGACGCGGCGGCGGCGAGGATCGCCCTGGCCTGGTCCAGCGGCGCGTCGATCCTGAGGTCGACGTCCTGCGTGAAGCGGGCCTTCGAGGGCGCCCGGAGCTGGTTCGCGTAGCCGCCCTTGAGGATCCACGATCCCCACGCGGTCGTCGCGAGCATTCGGGCAAGGAAGCGGTCCATGGCGACGGTGAGCTGGACGCGGCGAGCGGGCTCGCCGCCAGGCGCCTCCTTGGCGAGGTTGCGCATCCTCGCCAGGAGCGACGCCCGCTGGCCAAGCAGGCTGAGCCGCTCGTCCGTCACGCCGCACCCATCAGGTTGTACGGATAGTGGCGCCGAAGGTCCGCTACGTCGGAGGCCGCGAGAAGGCCGCTGTCACGCGCGTCGCGCGCAGCGTCGAGGAGCTGCTCCGGGTCAACTCCCGCCTTCGCGCTGTCGAGGAGCGTCCTGGCTGGGGTGGTCACCCACAGACCGTCTCGGAGGAGCCTTTCAGCGGCGCCAATTCTTGCGTGGTGGACAGTGACTCCAGGCCGCGGCTTGAAGCCAGATGCTGGCGGGACCGCGAAGTGGATCGTCCGCGGGAGGATGTCGGTCATGGCGAACAGGGTCAGGGCCGTCTCACGGGTGAAGGTCCCCTCCGGCGCCAGCGTCTGGAGCTCATAGAGCTCGTCCTGCGGGGTGATCGGATAGTGGGAGAAGCGGTAAAGGCCATAGCTGATCTTCTCGATCTCGCCCGCGTTGACAGCAGTGTTGAGGCTGTTCCGAGTCCACCCAACGTCTAGCGCTTGGGCCGTGCGGAAATATCCGTGTTGGAGGGAAGCGAGCGGGAACAGATCGATGCGTGACATGACCGAATGTTGGGCTATTCCAGTCATTTGGTCAAGTCAGGTCCAATTGCTGGCGCTCTATGACCGAACGTTTGGCTATGCCAATCATTGGGTCAACAGAAGGAGCTCGCCCGGTGACCGCCGCCGAGTCGCGCCAGGCGACGGCGTACGCCCGGCTGCGCGAGCACCTCGCGTACCTCGGGCTCTCGACCACGTCCGAGCGGCTCGCGGCGGAGCTCGAGCGGGCCAGCACGGCGCAGGCGGCGCCGGTCGAGGTCCTCGAGCGCCTGCTCGCGGCCGAGGTGGACGCGACGGCGGCGCGGCGGCTCACGGGCCGGCTGCGCTTCGCCCACTACCCGCTCGACAGGCGCCTGGCCCAGTTCGAGTTCGACTTCCAGCCGTCCATCGACCGGGCCGTCGTCGCCGAGCTGTCCACCCTGCGCCTCGTCGAGGAGCGCCGCAACGCGCTGTTCCTCGGGCCGCCGCCGCCAGCGGCGCGGGGCTGGGGCGCGGCCTCCGGGCCCGGGGTCCTGCGCGTCCCGGCAGGTGGCGGTCGGGGCAAGGCCTCGCACCCGGCCGACCGAGTGCTCGTCGCCGGGTCGAAGAAGGCGGCCGCCCACCGCCCCGGCCTGTCGCACTCGACCGTGAAGCACCACCTGGCGAGCGCTGGATCTACGATCGGAGCGGAGACGACGGCCCAGCTCGTGTGGATGCTTGCGCCGCGGCTGCCGGAGCCCGAAGGCAGGGCGGAGGCGGGCGAGTAACGAAGGCGGGGCGAGCGCGGACTGCCGCGCGTCGAGTGGTCAGGCTCCGCTCTGTCCGCGCGCCGGCGCCGCTCCGATCTGCTGGAGCAACCTGAGGTTGTCCCACGCTCCCCAGTGCTCGACCAGCTTGCCCTCGGCGACGCGGAAGACGTCGACCACCGGCAATTCGATCTCGCGTCCGGTTGGGCGGACGCCCATGAACTCGCCCCGGTGCGTCCCTCGAGCCGTCTTGATGGTGGCGACCTTGTCGCCTTCCGCAAC
>JAJXUY010000089.1 GCA_021782525.1 Acidobacteriota bacterium
TGCGCACCGACAGCGCTGCGGCCGCCAGCACGCCGAGCACCGCGAGCGCCGCGGTCGCGTGATCGAGCGCGTCGGCGACGAGCACGTCCCCGACCACCGGCGGAATCAGGCCGGTCGCCAGGCCGGTACGCAGCAAGGCGACGGCGAGCGAGGGGACCGCCGCCGCCCATAGCCAGGAGAAGCGCCTGATGCGGTCGGGGAAGCTGGCGAAGAAGACGACCAACAGCGGCGGCAACGCGAGGCGACCGAAGTCGCGGACCAGCAGGAGCAGTTGCCAGGACGCCGTGTTCTCCCGCGGGAACGGGATCACGACGGCCACGAACAGCGCCTCGGCCAGGGCCAGGAACCGGCCGGCCTGCGGTGTCGGGTGGCCGAGGTAGACGACCCCCGCGATCGCGAGCGTGAACATCGCTGCGAACGCCACCAGCAGGTAGCGGACGTCGACGTGCGCCGGGGGAGGGTAGTACTTGACGTCGCGCACGTGGCCGCCGCGCAGCACCGACAGCGTCGAAACGCGGCGCGCGTACAGCGCGGGCTCGAGGTCGCGGATCGTGGCCGTGGGCGCCCCGTCGAGGCCGACGATCACGTCGCCCGGGACCAGACCGGCGCGAGCCGCGCCGCTGCGCAGGCTGACGCTGAGGACGAGATACCCCTCGGAGCCGCGCGACGTGCGGAAGTCGAGACGCTGGAACTCGTCCACCCTGCGGACGGCGCCGATGAGGCCGGCGGCCGTGGCGATCACCCCGACGAGGAGGAGACCGAGGCTGCGCCAGCGGTGCTCGTGCAGCTTCAGCCAGCCGCGGCGCGGCAGGACGAAGGTGCCGGAGTCCGGCAACACCGGCGCGGGTCCCCGCTGGGCGTCCATCGTGCCGGATTATATTCGAATTTTTGGACAGGCTACCCCGAGTGCGTCCGGTCTTCCGGATGCGAGCGCACGGCCTGGGCGCGACGCCGGCCTCGGCGTGGCGACCGGGGCGGCCTACGGGTGGGCGCGCACCGTCAGGTCGCCGGAGGTCGTGCGGGCGTCGATGGTGACGGCGGGTGCCGCCGCGCTGAACTCGATGCGGTGGCCGCGGCGGTCCAGGGCACCGCCGAAGTCGGAACGGATCGAGCCGCTGGTGGTGGTGGCTTCGCCGGCGAGCGCCGTCCCGGCGGGGAGCCGGAGGCGGACGTCGCCCGACGAGGTGTGGACGCGCACGTTCGCCCCGGCGGCAAGGCGCTCCCAGCTCGCGGAGACGTCCCCCGAGGAGGCGGTGGCGGAGAGGTTGCCGGCCAGCGACTCCAGGCGGATGTCGCCGGATGACGTGTCCACGAGCGCCCGCTCGGCCCCCGATTCGAGCGTGACGTTGCCGGAGGAGGTGTCCGCCTCGAGCGCGGCGAGCGGCTGCCGGGTGACGCGAACGTCCCCGGACGAGGTCCGCGCGATCAGCTCGCGCGCCCCTCCCGCGACGCTCACGTCGCCGGAGGAGGTCGTGACCCGGACCGTCCCGGCCACGGGCGCGCCACCTTCGAGGTCGATGTCGCCCGAGGAGGTGCGCAGCTCGAGTCGGCACGCCGGCGGCACCTCGAGGTCGAGGCGGGCCCGGCCGTTCAGGTAGCCGATGAGGAAGATCCCACCGTGACGCGACGGCAGGCGGACCGAGAGCTCCGACGCCGAGTCCTCGAAGACCGGCGTGTGGTTGGAGATCCAGCGCGCCGCGGCGCCGCGCGACGACGAGCGCGCGTCGAGGTCGAGCGTCGCGGTGATGGCGGGTACGTCGGCGACCTTGACGTGCACGTCGAGTGAGCCGACGTCGAGGCGGACGAGCTTGTCCGGCGCCGCCGGGAACGTGCGGCTCTCGTGGACCGCGAGCGGGGTCCGGACGCGGGTGCAGGCCGTGCTGGCCGCGAGGACGGTCAGGGCGGCGGCGATGGCGACGCGACGCATGGGCACCTCCACTGGCTTCAACGCACGGGCCCGGGCCCGGGTTCGCGGTCGCGTCCGAGCGGGTGCGACGGCGGGCGCGAGTATAGGCGTCTCGCCCGCGGCCGCCCGCCGTTCTATACTCCCCACCGCGAGCGCGGCGGGCCGCCGCAAGAGTCCGCCGCAGGGGGAGAAGCGATGGCTGCGATCGAGAGCACTCCTGAGTTCGTCAACGCCGTGTACACCCGGACGCGGGCCCGTCTCGAGACGGCACGCCGCAGGTTGGGGCGGCCGTTGACGCTGGCCGAGAAGGTGCTGTTCGGTCACCTCGCCGATCCCGAGCACGCCGAGCTCGACCCCGGCAAGGCGTACCTCGAGCTGGCTCCGGATCGCGTCGCGATGCAGGACGCCACCGCGCAGATGGCGCTGCTGCAGTTCATGCTCGCCGGGATGGACCGCACCGCGGTCCCGACCACGGTGCATTGCGACCATCTCATCCTCGCGCGTTCGGGCGCGGCGGCCGACGTGGCGCGCGCGGTCGAGATGAACAAGGAGGTCTACACGTTCCTCGAGTCGGCGTCGGCCCGCTACGGCATCGGCTTCTGGAAGCCGGGCTCGGGGATCATCCACCAGGTCGTGCTGGAGAACTACGCGTTCCCCGGCGGGATGATGATCGGCACCGACTCGCACACCCCCAACGCGGGCGGCCTCGGCATGTTCGCCTCCGGCGTCGGCGGCGCCGACGCGGTGGACGTGATGTCGGGTTTCCCCTGGGAGGTGCTGCAGCCGAAGCTGATCGGCGTCGAGCTGACGGGAAAGCTCTCGGGGTGGGCGGCGCCGAAGGACGTGATCCTCAAGCTGCTCGACATCCTCACCGTCAAGGGTGGGACCAACGCCGTGGTCGAGTTCTTCGGCCCCGGCTGCGCGTCGATCGCGTGCACCGGCAAGGCCACGATCACCAACATGGGCGCCGAGCACGGCGCCACCACGTCGGTGTTCCCGTACGACGCGCGCATGGAGACGTACCTGCGCGCCACGCGTCGCGGCGCCATCGCCGACCTCGCCGGCGCCAACCGCGACCTCCTCACCGCGGACCCGGAGGTGGAGGCGGCCCCGGAGAAGTACTTCCACCGCGTCGTGCGCATCGACCTCTCGGCGCTCGAGCCGCACCTCAACGGGCCGCACACCCCGGACCTCGCGCGGCCGCTCTCCCAGGTGCCGTCGGCGGTGCGCGAGAACGGCTACCCGGCGAAGCTCTCCGCCGCCCTCGTCGGCTCGTGCACGAACTCGTCGTACGAGGACATCACCCGCGCCGCGGCGGTGGCGCGCCAGGCGCTCGCGGCCGGCTTCAAGGCGCGCGTGCCGCTGCTGATCACGCCGGGGTCCGAGCAGGTGTACGCGACGATCGAGCGCGACGGGCTGCTGTCGGTGTTCAACGAGTTCGGCGCCACCGTGCTCGCCAACGCGTGTGGGCCGTGCATCGGCCAGTGGCAGCGCGACGACTCGCCGAAGGGGACGCCGAACGCGATCGTCAACTCGTTCAACCGCAACTTCCCGGCGCGCAACGACGGCAACCCGGCGACGCTCTCGTTCATCGCCTCGCCCGAGGTCGTGGTCGCCTACTCGGTGGCGGGATCGCTCGACGTCAACCCGATCGCCGACGAGATCGCGGTCGACGGGCGCAAGGTGCGACTGGCCCCACCGCCGCCGGCCCCCGAGGTGCCGCCGAGCGGCTTCGTCTTCAAGGCCGAAGGGTACGTCGCCCCGCCGGCCACCGCGGCGTCGGTCGCGGTGCAGGTGCGCGAGGGCTCCGACCGGCTGCAGCTGCTGCAGCCGTTTTCGGCGTGGGACGGCAAGGACTATGTTGACCTGCCGGTGGTCCTCAAGGCGAAGGGGAAGTGCACCACCGACCACATCTCCCCTGCCGGCGTCTGGCTCAAGTACCGCGGTCACCTCGACAACATCGCCAACAACATGTTCTCCGGCGCGATCAACGCGTTTTCCGGCGAGGCGGGCAAGGGGAAGCACCCGCTCACCGGCGAGGTGATGGAGTTCTCCAAGATCGCGCGCGACCTCAAGGGGCGCGGGATGCGCTGGGTCGCGGTCGGCGACGAGAACTACGGCGAGGGCAGCTCGCGCGAGCACGCGGCGATGGAGCCGCGCCACCTCGGCGGCGCCGCGGTGATCGCGCGCTCGTTCGCGCGCATCCACGAGACCAACCTCAAGAAGCAGGGGTTGCTGCCGCTCACGTTCGTGGATCCCGCCGACTACGAGAAGATCCGCGAGGGCGACCGGATCAGCATCGTCGGCCTCGCGGCGCTCGCGCCGGGGCAGCCGGTCACGGTCGTGGTGCAGCACGCCGACGGCGGCCGCGACGAGTTCGCCTGCAAGCACACGTTCAACGCCGACCAGATCAAGTGGTTTAGGGCGGGGAGCGCCCTCAACGTCCTTCGGGCGAAGAAGTAGGATCGGTGGCAACCAATCCGGCGGCGCTCAGGCCCTAGTCAAGGCTGACATAGCGCTCGGGGTGTGACCGGTTAGGGATGTGGGTTCAGCGGCGACTGATTCGGGGGCGCTCCGGCCTTGGTTAAAGCCGGTTCGGCGCTGAACGTGCTGCGGACGAAGAAGTAGCCCGGAGCAGAGGGGCCGAGGAGCAGAGGAGCGGAGGCAAGGAGCCAGAGGCCATCCGCTCCTGCCTTGTTTCTTTCCCTCAGCTCCTCAGCCCCTCTGCTCGATGCGTCTCTTCCCCTCGGCTCCCCGACCTCTCCGCTGACGCGGGAGACAAGTGAAAGGGGAGAGGGTAGAGGGAAAAGGGAAGACAAAGACGGCGACAACGTTCTGTCGTTCCCGGACCCCGGACCCCGGACCCCGGACCCCGGACCCCGGACCCCGGACCACTGTCTCTACCGGCCGCCGGCCACGCCGCTCCTACTCCCTGGGCCCGCCGGCGTCAGAGGGCTGCCGGCTCATCGCGTCGATCGCGGCGGCCTCGTCCGCGCGCAGCGGCGGGCGCAGCGGGAACATGAACGGCACCCGCCGCCAGTACGCCTCGTAGGCGTCGCCGAAGCGCAGCGCGAGGTTGTGATCCTCGCGCCTCCCGCGCATCAGCGTGACGCGCACCGTGGGGATGAAGAGCACGAGCGCGGGGAGCGACCGCATCGCCACGATCGCGCCGGCGAGCATGAGCAGGATGCCGGCGAGGTAAGGGTGGCGGACGAACCGGTACGGGCCGCGCGTCACCAGGCGGGTGCCGCGGCCGATGGCCCGGACCGCGGCGAGAGAGAGGAGCCCGCCGGCGAGCAGGAGCGGCGCGGCAGCGCGCAGCGTGACGCGGGAGAACTCGCCGGTCGCGAGAGCCCCGGCGGCGCAACCGACCGCCAGCAACGTCCACGCCAGCGGCATCTCGCCGACCGGCACGCCCGGGACGATCTCGGCGTCCTCGCTCATCCCCGCTCCGGCGGCCTAGCGCGCCTGCGCCACCGCGGGCCGGGCGGCGCGGTAGCGCGCAAGGCCGGCGAGGAACACGGTCATGGCGCGCTCGAGCCGGCCGGCCTCGAGGACGTACGCCATGCGCACCTCGTCCAGACCGGCGCCCGGCGTGGCGTAGAACCCGCCGGCCGGCGCGACCATCACGGTCTCGCCGTCAAGGTCGAACCCCTCGAGCAGCCAGCGCGCGAAGTCGTCGGAGTCCTCGACTCCCGCCATCTTGACGATCATGTAGAACGCGCCGCGCGGCCGCTTGAGGACGATGCCGGCGTCGGCGGTGAGGGCGTCGTACATCACGTCGCGGCGGCGCTGGTACTCGGCGCGGACGTGCTCGAAGTAGCTCTCGTCGAGGCCGTACGCCGCCACGGCGCCGAGCTGCTCGAGCGTCGGCGGGCACAGCCGCGCCTGGCCGAACTTCAGCACCGACGCCATCACCTCGCGGTTGCGCGAGATTACCGCCCCGACGCGGGCGCCGCACGCCGAAAAGCGCTTGGAGATCGAGTCGACGGCGATGACGCGGTCGCGGACCGAGGCCAGCTCGAGCACCGAGCGGTGGCGGCGGCCGTCGTACGTGAACTCCTTGTAGACCTCGTCGGCGATGAGAAAGAGGTCGTGCCGGCGCACGAACGCGGCGAGGCGCTCGAGCTCCTCCCACGACAGCACGGTGCCGGTCGGGTTGTTCGGCGAGCACACCAGGATGGCGCGGGTGCGCGGCGTCACCGCGGCGTCGAGCTCCTCGTCGGGCGGCAGGTGGAAGCCGTCCTCCGCGCGGGTGCGCACCGGCACCACGGAGAGGTTCGCCATCTCGGCGTAGCCGTTGTAGTTGGTGTAGAACGGCTCGGGGATGATGATCTCCTCGCCCTCGTCGGCGGCGACGTTGAAGGCGAACAGGATCGCCTCGGAGCCGCCGTTGGTGATGAGCACGTCGTGCGGGTCGAGGGCGATCTCGTAGCGGGCGAAGTACGCGACCATCGCCTCGCGCAGCTCCGGCAGGCCGTCGGACGGGCCGTACGCGAGCGTCTTGCCGGCGAAGGAGCCGATGGCGTGCAGGAACTCCGGCGGGGTGGCGACGTCGGGCTGCCCGATGTTGAGGTGGTGGATCGTGACGCCGCGGCGCCGGGCGGCGGCGGCGAGCGGGGCCAGCTTGCGGATCGGCGACTCCTGGATCGCGGTGGCG
>JAJXUY010000090.1 GCA_021782525.1 Acidobacteriota bacterium
TGGCGCCGATGCGCGAGCGCCTGATCCCTTTCCTCACCGACCTGTTCAAACGGACCGAGGAGGCCGGCCTGCGCCCCGATCGCGTCACCTACTCCGTGCAGCGCGAAAAGAAATCCGGACTCGTGTACTTCAGCGCGCACTTCGACGTCAAGGGGAACTACGAACAGATCCGCCGCTGCGTGTTCGAGCTCGAGAGCTCGCCGCAGTTCATCCTGCTCGAGGGCTTGGCGCTGCGCGGCTCAGACGCGGCGACGTCGCTCGAGGTCGGCGTCAATCTCGGGGTGGGCACCTACTTCGCCGATGTGGACGAGGGGCTGATGAAGGAACTCGGTGTCCGCGAGGTGGCCAGTGAAGACTAGGGCCGACGCGCAGAAGGTCATCCTCCTCGTCGTGCTCCTGGCGGGACTCGTCTGGGTGGTGGTCACGCGGCTCATGCCGGCGCTGGGGCCGGCTGCGGAGAGCGGCGGCGCCAAGGCGGTCGCGATCGGGCAGTACACGGTCCCGGAACTGGGCTGGCAAGCCGCGCGGAAGCGTGTGGTCCCGACCCCGGCCGCGGGCCGCAACCTGTTCACGTTCGGTGCGCCGCCCACCCCGACGCCGGACCGCCGTCCCACCGTGCCGCCGCCGCCCCCGCCGCCCCCACCGCCGACACCGACGCCGCCCGGGATCTACGTGAACGGAAAGTGGATCCTGCCGCCGCCGCCGCCGTTCACCCTCAGTTACCTGGGGTGGCTCGGCCCGGACCGACTCCCGGTCGCGGTGTTCCGTGACGGTGACGACGTGCTGACGGTGCCCGTAGGAGAGAGTGTGAAGCAGAAGTTCATCGTCCGAGAGGTCGGGCCGACCGGAGTGACGGTCGGCTTTGTCGGCTACCCTGCGGACGTGGTCAACAAGGTTCCGTTAGCGAGGTGAGTGTGACGACGAGGCCCATCAGAGTCCCGATCGGTTTGCTCCTTGCGTTTGCCTTCCTGGGGTCGTGTGCCACTTACCGCTACGAGCGCCGGGCGAGCGACGCGGTGCAGACCCGGAACTGGGACGCGGCGGTGTACTTCTACCTGGAAGCGCTGGCGCGCGACCCCGGCAACATCCACTTCAAGATGGCGCTCGAGCGGGCGCGCCTGAAGGCGGGCGAGGAGCATTTCCGCCGGGGTATGCAGTTCAAGGAGGCCGGGGCGTTCGAGCGCGCCGCGTCGGAACTCGAGCTCGCCGTGCAGTTCGACCCCACCCACCAGTACGCTGCGGTCGAGCTGGAGAAGGTGCGCAAGGACATCCAGGTCCTCGACCAAGAGGGCGGTCCCGCCAAGCTCGAGGAGATCAAAAAGGCGGCCTCGGAGATGAAGGTCAAGCCGCCGATCCTCAATCCGGCGTCGAACGAACCGATGAGCCTGTCGTTCCCGAACCCCACCAACGTCCGCGACATCTACAAGGCGATCGGCCAGGCGTTCGGGATCAACATCCTGTTCGACAACAAGATGCGCGATCAGAAGCTGTCCATCGAGCTGAAAAACGTCACCGCCCGCGAGGCGCTCGAGTCGGTGATGCAGGCCGCCGGCCAGTTCTACAAGGTGCTCGATCCCAAGACCGTGATCGTGGTCGACGACACGCCGCAGAACCGCCGCGACTACGAGGACCTCGTGGTGAAGACGTTCTTCCTCTCCAACGCCGACGTCAAGGACGTCGCCAACATGCTGCGCGCCCTCATCGACGCGCGGCGGATCGCGATCAACGAGCAGCTCAACGCGCTGGTGATCCGCGACACCGCCGACAAGGTCGCGATCGCCGAACGGCTGATCAACGCCAACGACAAGGCAAAGGCCGAGGTGCTGGTCGACGTCGAGCTGATGCAGGTCGACACCAACAAGCTGCGCGACATCGGCATGTCGCTGTCGTCGCAGTCGTTCACGGCCAACTTCGACGCCACCAAGCTGGGCGGGAGCACGTCGACCTCGGCGATCCCGCTTACCCAGCTCGGCAACATCACGCGCTCGATGTGGAACATGACCGTGCCGTCGGTGGTCCTCAACCTGATCAAGTCGGCCGGCGAGACCGAGACGCTCGCCCAGCCACAGCTGCGAATCACGGAGCGGGAGAAGGCGAGCCTGGTGATCGGACAGAAGGTGCCGATCCCCACCACGACGTTCAACACGACACAGACGATCGGCGGCAACATCGTCCCGATCACCGCGTTCAACTACCAGGACGTGGGGATCAAGCTGGACATCGAGCCGAAGGTTCACCACAACAACGAGGTCACGCTGAAGCTCAAGGTCGAGGTCTCGGACCTCGGCACCCCGATCCAGGTCAGTGGCCAGCCGAACCAGTACCCGATCAACACCCGCAACATCGACACGACGATCCGGCTCAAGGACGGCGAAACGTCGCTGCTCGCGGGGTTGCTCAAGGAGACCACGGCGACGAGCCGGACCGGCCTGCCGTGGCTTTCCGACCTGCCGGTGGTCGGCCGCCTGTTCGGCGACACCTCGAAGCAGGTCACGCAGACCGACCTCATCCTCACCTTGACGCCGCACATCATCCGCTACCCCGACATCACCGAGGAGGACCTCGCGCCGCTGTGGGTCGGGACCGAGAACCGGATCACGATCTTCGGCAACTCGCCGAGGGTGCGCTCGGCGGTCGGTAGCAGCCCTCTCGGCGGGGATTCCAGCGGCGCCACGCCGGGGTTTGGGCCAGGCATCATAGGGCTCGGGGGGCAGGAGCGCACGGAGGCGACGGAGCCCGGAGAGGCGCCGCCTGGAGGATCGAACGAGGGGCAGGCGATGTCTCAGCCGGGCGTTCCTTCTCGCCCGCGCATCCGGCTGCCTGGTGCCGCTGCCACCCCGAACCCGGGCAACGCCTCGGTGCAGAGCACTTCTTCGGACGCGTCGTCGGCAACGCCGAGCACTGCTAGCGGGACGACGACCACAGCGACTGTGATCGGAGACGCCGCGACGACCGTGACGGCGGGAACGGCCGCCGCGACGGCGCTTGCCGCTGGCGACGGCGGCCTGCCAACGCTCACGTTCTATCCCGCCAAGGCACCGATCGTGGTCGGCAGCGAGGGGGCGGTCCAGGTGGTCCTCGATCCCGGGACCGGCGGCGCCACCGGGCCGTTGCACCTCGCCTATGACCCGGCGCGGCTCGAGGTCACGCGCCTGGAGGGGGGCGTCATGCCGGGCAGCGACGGCCCGGTGCAGATCAAGGTGTCGCACACCCCCAACCTCGGCTGGATTACGGTGAACTGGGACGGGCGCCTGACCGGGAGCGGTACCCTGCTCGGGATCGCGGTGCGCCCGCGCGAGGTGGGCGAGCTGCCGATCATCTTCGCCGGGCCGGTCGGGGCGGTCGTCGGGCACAACGGAATGGTGGTGGCGGTCCCGGCCGCGGGAGCGGGCCAGTGAGGCGCGCGAGCCGTGGTTTCACGGTCGCCGAGCTGGTGATGGTCACCGCGCTGGTGGCGATCCTGGCCTCGGTGGCGGTGCCGACGGCGCGCTTTACCATGAAGCGCGAGCGCGAGGCCGAGTTAAGGCTCGACCTGCGCCTGATGCGGAACGCGATCGACGACTACAAGCGGCTGGCGGACCAGGGGATGATCCAAGTCGAGGTGGGCACGGAGGGGTACCCGAAGACGCTCGAGGAGCTGGCCCAGGGCGTGCCGATCGTCGGGCAGCTGACGAAGCGGAAGTTCCTCCGCCGCATCCCGATCGACCCGATGACCGGCAAGGCCGAGTGGGGACTGCGCTCGTACCAGGACGAGATGAACTCGGACTCCTGGGGCGGCCAGGACGTCTACGACGTCTATTCGCTCTCCGGGGGCACCGCGCTCGACGGTACCAAGTACAAGGACTGGTAGCGATGAAGCAGGGCACAGAGCACAGGGCACAGGGCACAGTGCACCGGGCTCCGGAAAGGCGGGGCCGGTGGCCGGTGGCCGGTGGCCGGCCGAGACAGGGCTCTGGACTCCGAACCACGGGGTCTGGAACCCGGTCTTCGCACGGCTTCACGCTCATCGAGCTGATCGTGGTGCTGGCGATCATCGGGATCCTGGCGGCGATCGCGGTGCCGGCGATGCGCACCGCGCCGGAGCGGGCGCGCGAGTCGGCGCTCAAGGAGGACCTGTTCACGCTGCGCTCCTGCCTCGATCAGTTCCACGCCGACCGCGACCGGTACCCGACCTCGCTCGACGAGCTCGTGAGCATGGGGTACCTGCGCAGCGTGCCGGTGGACCCGATCACGAAGTCGAAGGATACCTGGGTGCCGGTGTACGAGGAGGTGGCGCCGGAGGATCAGAGTAGCGACCAGCAGCAGAGCAGCCCGGGGATCATCGATGTGCACTCCGGCTCGCCGCAGACCGCCCTCGACGGCAGCAAATATGCCGACTGGTAGCAGAGACGTGGTCAGTGGTCCGTGGCCCGTGGCCCGAAGTGCCGAGCCCCGGGTATCTCCGCAGTGCCAGCGGCCGGCGACCCCGTCCACGGTCCACGGTCCACGGTCTACGGTCCACGGCTCTGCGGCCGAGGCGGGGTTCACGCTGGCGGCCATGATGGTGATCATGGCGATCATGGCGATCTTCATGACCGTCGCGGTGGAGACGGCAAGTTTCCAGAAGAAGCGGGAGAAGGAGGAGGAGCTGATCTTCCGCGGCAACCAGGTCGTCGAGGGGATCCGCCTCTTCCGCGCCCGCTTCGGCCGCTTCCCCATCTCGCTCGCCGAGCTCGCCAAGGCCGACCCGCGGGTGCTGCGCAAGATCTGGAACGACCCGATGACGGGGAAGCCGGACTGGGTCCCGGTGTACCTCGGGGAGGAGGGCACCACGCTGCAGCGTCTGCCGGGGGGCCTGCAGCCGACGCCGCCCCCGACGCCGGGGCCGGGGACGCCAAAGGCGTCGGGTGCCCGCGGCGGTCCGATCATCGGCGTCCGCTCCTCCAGCTGTGCGGAGGCGGTCAAGCTCTACAACGGGCACACCCGCTACTGCGAGTGGAAGTTTTTCTACGATCCCAGCAAACTGAACCCCGCCGGCAGGCCGGCGGCACCGCAGCGCTGACGCCCAGCCGCCGACACCGGCCCGCGCCCGTCACGGCTGGTACACTGCGGCGTCCATGGGAGCCCCGCCGACCACCTTCGTCCACGTGCTGCCGGGCGCGGCCACGGCGGCCGTGGGGGCGTGGGTTCGCAGCGGCTCCGCGCACGAGGACGCCGGCGAGGCCGGCATCACGCACCTGCTCGAGCACCTCCTGCTGCGGCGCTGCGGCGAGCGGAGCCCCGAGGCGATCGCCGAGCTGATCGATTCCCTCGGCGGCGCGGTGGACGCCTTCACCACCCACGAGGCGTGCGCCGTGACCGCCCACGTCCCTGCGGAGCGGTTCGCCGACGCGCTCGACCTCGTGCTCGACGCCGTGTTTCGCCCCCGCCTGCGCGCGGACGAGGTCGAGCTCGAGCGCAGCGTCGTCGCCGCCGAGTTCGACCTCGTCCAGGACTCGCCCGCGGAGGTGGTCGCCGAAAACGCGCTCGCCGCCTGCTGGGGCGATCACCCGTTGGCGCGCCCCGTTCTCGGTCGCCGCGAGGTGGTCGAACGCCTGGGTGCGGGCGACCTCGAACGCTTCCACCGGGCGCGGTTCACGCCGGCCAACCTGCTGCTCGTCGCGGTCGGTCCGGTGGACGAGGCCCGCATCCGCCGGCAGGTCGCGAGCCTGGATTGCCCCGGCGGGCCGCCGCCGCCGCTCGCCGCGCCGCACTGGCGGCGAGGGGTGACCGTCGAGGAACGCGACGGGCTCGAGCAGGTCTACGCCAACCTCGTGCTCCCGGCGCTGGCGGCCGGCGATCCCGAGGCGTTCACTCTCGGGGTGCTGAACCAGCTTCTCGGCGGCGGCGCGTCGAGTCGACTGTTCCGCGAGCTGCGGGACAGGCTGGGGCTGGTGTACGACGTGGGGAGCTCGCTGTTCGAGGCGGGAGCGGCGGGCGTGCTCGAGGTGACGTTCTCGGCGCCGGTGCGGCAGATCGGTGCGTGCTGGGACGCGGCGTTCGGGGTGCTCGGGGACGTGGCTACCGGGCGGATCAGCGACGCCGAGGTTCACCTGGCGCGGCAAGCGCTGGCGGCCAGCGTCGTGCTCGGGGCGGAGGGGACCGACGCGCTGCTCGAGGCGCACGCCGCCGAGCTCATGGCCCGCTCGCGCCCGTTCGACGCCGCCGCGGTCCGGCGCGAGCTGGAAGAGGTGACACCGGAGCGGGTGCGCGCGCTGGCGGCCAGGGTGGTGCACCTGGAAGCGCTCGCCGGCGCCGTGTGTGGCCCCGCGGCCGGCCTCCGCCTGCCCGAGGCCGTGTCGCGGAGGGTCGCGTGAGCGCGGACGTCGTCGTCGCCGTGCTCCGGCTGCCGCACGGGGAGGGGTTGCCGTTGCCCCGCTTCGCCACGGCCGGCGCGGCGGGGGCGGACGTGGCGGCCGCGGTGGAGTCGGAGCTCGTGCTCGCCCCGATGGAGCGCCGGGCGGTTCCGACCGGCCTCGTGCTTGCCGTGCCTCCAGGGTACGAGGTGCAGGTGCGGCCCCGCTCCGGCC
>JAJXUY010000091.1 GCA_021782525.1 Acidobacteriota bacterium
CTCCTGCTCATCGCCGCGATCGCCGCCGTGATCGCGCTCGTCCTTGTCCGGCGCCGCGCCCGCCGGCGGCGGGCGGTGCCGGTGATCCACACCGCGCCGGCTCCGGTTGCAAGGGTGGAGGACGCCGCCACGATGGTCGAGAGCGGCGCGACGATGGGCGGCTATCGGCTGCAGAGCGTGCTCGGCCGCGGGGGGATGGCGACGACCTACCGCGCCGAGCGTTCGAGCGACGGCCAGGAGGTCGCCGTCAAGGTGCCCCACGACGGGTGCCTGGCCGACGAGAGCTTCGTCGCGCGCTTCGTGCGCGAGGGTCAACTCGGCGAGCAGCTCCACCACCCCCGCATCGTGCGCATCCTCGGCGCCGGCGCGGAGAAGGGGCGGCCGTTCCTGGCGATGGAGCTGCTCGGCGGGCGCACGCTCAAGCAGGAGCTGCGGGACCATGCGCCGCTGCCGCTGCGCCACGCGCTCGAGATCACGCGCGACATCGCCGAGGCGCTCGACTACGCGCACGCCAAGGGCGTCGTCCACCGCGACCTCAAACCCGAGAACGTCATGCTCCTCCCCGACGGGACGATCAAGGTGATGGACTTCGGGATCGCGCGTCTGGCCGACCGGCCCGGGCTGACGACCTCCAACATCTTCCTCGGGACGCCGGCGTACGCCGCGCCGGAGATGGTGGACCCGAAAGCCGTCGACCACCGCGTGGACCTGTACGCGCTCGGCATCATCCTGTACGAGATGCTCGAGGGCGCCGTGCCGTTCACCGCCGACTCGCCGTACCGGGTGATCGAGATGCACCTGCGCCAACCGCTGCCCGCCCGCGAAACGCTGCCCCACCCAGTGCCCACGCCGGTGTGGGCGCTCATCGAGAGGCTGTGCGAGAAGGACCCGGCGGCCCGCTTCCCGAGCGCCCAGGCGCTGCTCGTGGAATTGAACCGCCTGCTGCAGGACTTTGCCGGGATGGTGGAGGGCCGCGATGTCTTCGATTGACGCGACGAGGGTACGGGACGTGATGGCCGTCGGCGGCGACGTCGTCGTGGTCTGGGGCGACGGCCACGAGTCGTACTTCCCCGGCGAGCCCCTGCGCCGGGCCTGCACCTGCGCCGAGTGCAAGGGGGAGGGACACCTCTTCGGCCGCGCGACCCTCCCGGTGCTCAAGCCGCTCCGGTCCGGGGCGTTCGAGCCGGTCGCCGTCGCCCTCGTCGGCAACTACGGCCTGCAGGTCACCTGGGGCGACGGCCACGACTACGGCATCTACACCCTCGCCGAGTTGCGCGCCGCCTGCCCGTGCGCCGCCTGCCGCGCCGGCGCGGCCCCGGCCGGGTAGGAGCCTGTCGCGCATAGACTCCGGCTGCGGCTCGCGCTGGCATCCCGCTGGCTGCGTTGGCCTGCGCGAAATGTCCTCGACGTAGGCTGCAGCTACGCCTGCGGGCATTTCGCTTGTCCGCCTTGCCAGCGGGCGCCATCGCGACCCTCGCTTTCGTCGCTATGCGCGACAGGCTCCTAGGGCCGGCCCTCGCGGGCGAGCCGCGCCGCTAGAATGCCCGGATGGATGAGCCGCGCACCGTCACGGTCGACGGCGTGGCGCTCACGGTCGTCGTCGAGCGCAAGCGCGTCAAGAACCTCAACGCGCGCCTGCGCGGCGCGACGATCCGGGTGAGCGTTCCCTACCATGCGAGCCGGGCCGAGATCGACGCCGCCGTCCCCGAGCTGGCGCGCACGCTGCTGCGCCGGGCGCGCGCGCGGCAGGTCAACCGCGAGGAGGATGCGCTCGCGCTGGCCCGCCGTGTCGCCGCCCGTTTCCCGCAGCCGCCCGAGGTGCACGACGTGGCGTTCGTCACGACGCAGCGCAGCCGCTGGGGGAGCTACTCGCCGTCGAGCCGGACGATCCGGCTCAACGCGGTGCTGCGGCCGATGCCGCGCTGGGTGCTCGAGGCGGTCGTCGCGCACGAGCTCGCACACTCGTTCCACCTCGCGCATTCGGCGGCGTTTCACGCGCTGTTGCGGCACGTCTGCCCCGACACCGAGCGCGCCGACGCTTTCCTCGCCGGCGTGAGCTGGCTGGCGCGCGGCTGGGATCGGCTCGATCCGGTCGAGCGGGCGCTCCTGCACCGGGACGACGAGGAGACCTAGGCGCGGTCAGGGGCCCACACCGACCGGGCGCGGGCGATCTCGCGCCGGTCGCCGGCGCGACCCAACGTGTGGTGGAACGTGGCCGGGGCGGCGTCGTCGCGGCGCGCCCGCGCGAGGATCGTCTCGCCGTGCCGCGCCTCGCCGCGGAAGTCCACCTCGAGCTCGACGCCGCCAGCGCCCAGGGCGACCTCCGCCGGCAGCGCCTCGAGCGCCCACGAGATCACGCTGACGTTGTTGGCGTGGTGGTTCATGTCGAGATCGGCGAACCGCACCTCGAGCGCCTGCTCCTCTCCCGGGCCCGCCTCCGGCAGCTTGTCGAACGGATCGTCGAGCACCCGCCCCGGGGCGCGCCGGCCGATCGCCTCGACCTCCTCGAGCGACCGCACCGGCCGGCGCGTCGCCACGTCGAGCAGCAGCCAGCCGGTGGTGGCGACGCCGATGCGGCGCCCTTCGCCGTCGGCCAGGGTGAACTCGCGCAGCGCGAACAGCCGGTGCACCCCCGCCGGCCACGTCGTGACCCGCACCTCGTCGCGCCAGCGCGGCCGCTCCTCGAGACGGAGGTGAAACCGGGAGAGGACCCAGGTGCGCCCTTGCGCCTGCAGCGCGTCCACCGCCCACCCGAGCGCGGTCGCGTGGTTGCCCGCGGTCTCCTGCAGCCAGTTGCACACCGACGGCACCGTCGCCCGGCCGTCGCCCCCGACCTCGTACGCCCGCACCCTGTAGGCGTCCGTCCACACCACCGGCGCGTCGCTCACGTGGGCACCCCCGGGTCCAGAATGATACTCGGGGCTCGGGGCTCGGGGCTCGGGGTTCGGAAAGACGTGGTCCGTGGTCCGTGGTCCGGAGAGGCGACGACGTGGATCGTGGGTCGTGGGTCGAAGAGACCGGGGTCGGGGGTACGGGGTCCGGAAAGACGTGGTTCGTGGTCCGACCCGGCTGCGCCGGCCGCAGGCCGCGCGACCTCCAAGTTCCCTCAAGGATTAACATCGCACCGAAGGTAGGTCCTCGCCACTTGGGGCGTGCAGCCGCGCCGCCGGAGAGACCGGGCTTCGGGCTCCGGGCCCAGGAAAGACGTGGTCCGTGGTCCGTGGTCCGAACCGGCCGCGCCGGCCGCGGGCCGCGCGGCCTCCAGGTCTTCTCAAGGATGAACACCGCACCGAAGGCAGGCCCTCGCTACTTGGGGCGTGTAGCCGCGCCGCCGAGAGTGGGCCGGATGCAAGGCGCCCGAGGCGGACGCGGCGGAGTGTGGCCGGAGGCCACATGAGCACGCGAGCCGCCGAAGGGCAACGCAGCAGACGATCCGCTATCGGCGGCGCTAGTAGGCGTGGCGGTGGCGCCAGAACCTCGTCACCGTCAGCCACAGTATCTTGAAGTCGAGCGCCAGCGTCCAGTTGTCGATGTAGTACAGGTCGTACGCGATCCGCTTGCGGATCGAGCTCTGGCCGCGCAGGTCGTGCACCTGCGCCCAGCCGGTGATGCCGGCGCGCACCCGGTGCCGCGCCATGTACTCCGGGTAGCGCTCGCGGAAGCGCGCGACGAACTCCGGCCGCTCGGGGCGCGGCCCCACGAGCGACATCTCGCCGCGGACGACGTTGACGAGCTGCGGCAGCTCGTCGAGCGAGAACCGGCGCAGCCACGCCCCGACCCGGGTCGTGCGCGGGTCGTTGGGCACGGCGAAACGCGGCCCGGTCTCCGCCTCGGCGTCCGCCACCATCGTGCGGAACTTGACGATGCGGAACGGGCGGCCGTCGAGGCCCATGCGCAGCTGGCGGTAGAGCACCGCGCCGCCGCCCTCGATCGCCACCAGGAGCGCGATCACCGCGAGCAACGGCGCGAGCACGACGAGCGCGAGCGCGGCGAACACGAGGTCGACGACGCGCTTGACCAGCGTGTTCCAGCCGGCGAGCGGGATCTGAGAGAGGTTGATCACCGGGAGGCCGTCGAGGTCCTCGACGCCGGCGCGCAGCGTGTAGTACTGCAGCAGGTCGGGTACGACGCGCACGGCGAGCAGCAGCGGTTCGGCCCGCTTGAGCAGCCGCATCGTCTTGTGCTGCGCGCCGATCGGGAGGGCGACGTAGAGCTGGTGCACGCGCTGCGCCTTCACCACCTCTTCGAGGTCGTCGAGCGACCCCAACACAGGTGCCCCCGCGAAGCGCGCGCTCGCCTTGCCCGGGTCGTCGTCGAGGAAGCCGACGAGGTCGAGCCCGAGCTCGCGGTGCCCGGCCAGTTTCTCGGCCACCGTGCGCCCGAGCTCGCCGGCGCCGGCGATGAGGGCGCGGCGGCGGTGGCGCGACGACGACCACACGCGCGTCATCACGTTCCAAAACGCGAGGCGTCCCGCGACCACGAACGCCACGTCGAGCACGGCGAAGAAACCGAGCAGGAGGCGCGAGTAGGTGAAGTCGCGGTAGAAGGCGAGGCCGGCGTTGAGCACCAGGAGCGCGAGCGCGACCGCGATCGTGACGCCGAACGCCTCCTCCACCCGCGAGCGCTGCGGCGTGCCCTGGAGCAGACCGCGGAAGTAGAACACCACCGGCCAAATCAGAGTGATGATCGGGAACAGCGCCACGTACGGCGCGAACGGCGGCACCCCTTTCGTCACCGGGAAGATCGCGAGGTCGAAGCGCAGGTGAAAGGCGAGGAACAACGCCAGGTAGGTCGCCGTCAGGTCCACCGCCACCAGGCCGGTGCGGTTGATGCGCGCCTTCTCGCCGATCATGGCTCCTGGCGCGCCGGCAGGACGCGCTCCAGCAGGTACGCGAAGCGACGGCGGAAGCGTTGGCGGGAGAAGCTCTCGGCACGGGCGTGCAAAGGTTCGGCGTCGAAGCGCTGCGTGAGCACCTCCCGGCTCGCCGCAGCCAGGGCCGCGACCGTGCCCTCGGCGGCGAGCCGGCCGTGCTCGCCGCTGACGACGACGTCGGCGGTCCCGCTCCCGGCGAGACCCACGACCGGCGTGCCGCAGGCGAGCGCCTCGACCGTCACCATGCCGAAGTCCTCGACGTTGGGGACCAGGAGCAGCGCCGCCGAGCGGTACTCGTCGCGCAGCCGCTCGCGGCTGACGCGGCCGAGGAAGTGCACGCCCGCTCCGGCCTGCCAGGCGAGCGAGCGGCGCAACGGCCCCTCGCCGATGACGCGCAACGGCAACCCGAGCTCCCTGGCGACCGCGATGCCGACCTCCACCCTCTTGTACGGAACCAGCGCCGCGACCATCAGGAGGTGGGGCTGGTGCTCACCGCCGGGGGTGAAGAACTCGACGTCCACCGGCGGCGGGATCACCTCGGCCTCGCGCCGCCAGTAGCGTTCGATGCGGCGCGCGATGAGATGCGAATTGGCGATGAAGTGGTCGACGCGGGCGGATGAGACCACGTCCCAGGTACGCAGGTGCTCGAGCTCGCGCCGCAGCAGCGGGCGCAACGGGGCGGCGAAACGCCGCACGTAGTCCTCTCTCTGGTCCCACAGGTAGCGCATCGGCGTGTGACAGTAGCAGACGTGGACGGCGCCCGGCGGGGGGATGACGCCCTTGGCGACGCAGTGGCTCGAGGAGACGATCAGGTCGTAACCCTCGAGCGGGAAGCCGGCCGCCGCCTGCGGCATCCACGGCAGCAGCGGGCGGTACACCCGCCCGCCGAACGAGAAGCGCTGCAACCCGGAGGTGTGGATCGGGTGCGCGGCCAACTCGCCCGCCACCGCGCCATCGCGGTGGAACAGGGTGTAGATCGGGGCTCCGGGAAAGAAGCTCGCGATCTCCGCCAGCACCGCCTCGCCGCCGCGCATCCCGGTGAGCCAATCGTGGACCAGCGCCACCCGCATCACGCCCCCTCCCACACCGAACGGTACACCGCCAGCGTCGCCTCCGCCGCGCGCCGCCACCCGAACCCCTGCGCCCTCGCGCGACCGCGCGCGCGCAGGTCGTTCCTCAGCTCGCCGTGTTCGAGCACCCGCCGCACGGCCGCGGCGAGCTCCACGACGTCGCGCGGGTTGACCCGGACCACGGCATCCCCGGCCACCTCGCGCACCGCGGCGACGTCGCCCGCCACGACGGGGACGCCGCACGCCATCGCCTCCAGCACAGGCAGGCCGAACCCCTCGTAGAGCGTCGGGTAGACGAACACCGAGGCGCCGCGGAACAGCGCCCCGAGCTCCGGGCGCTCGACCCTTCCGAGGCAGCGGACGCGGTCCCCGACGCCCATCGCGGCCGCCCGGGCCGCGAGCTCGCCGTCGCGCGGGAACCCGCCCGCCATGACCAGCGGCGGCACGGCGACACGCCCGCGCTGGTGGAGGATCTGGTACGCCTTGAGCAGCCCCTCCGCGTTCTTGTGCGGCTTGTGGTTGCCGACGTGCAACAGGTACGGCGGGGTCACGCCGAGCCGGCGCC
>JAJXUY010000092.1 GCA_021782525.1 Acidobacteriota bacterium
GGCACTCCTGGCGGTATCGCTTGACGCGATAGCGGACCTGGTCCCGGGTCACGCCGAGCAGGCGCGCCGCCTCGGACTGGTTGCCGTGCGCCGCCCGCATCGCCCGCCACACCATGACGAACTCGACTTCGTCGAGAGGCACGATCCCGTCGCCCAGCCGCCGCTCCCCGACCGGCGCCTGGCCGCCGCCGAGGGCGAGGTCGCACCCCCGCACGACACCGCCCGGCTCCATGATGACGACCCTCTCCATCAGGTTGCGCAGCTCGCGCACGTTCCCTGGCCAGGGGTGGGCGAGCAGCCGCTGCTGGAGGTCGGGGGAAAATCCGGTGAACGCCTTGCCGCACAGCGCTCCGAACCGGCGCACGAAGTGCAGACCGAGCGGAAGGATGTCCTCGCGCCGCTCCCGCAACGGCGGCACGGTGATCGGGAAGACGTTGAGGCGGAAGAAGAGGTCTTGGCGGAAGCTGCCCTCGGCGACGCGCTCGCCCAGGCTGCGGTTGGTCAGCGCCAGCACCCGCACGTTCACCAGGATCTCTCGCACCCCTCCGATCCGGCGCAGGACCCGCTCCTCGAGGAAGCGCAGTAGCTTCGCCTGCAGCGCGAGCGGAAGCTCGCCGATCTCGTCCAGCACGACGGTGCCGCCCTCGGCCAGTTCGAACAGGCCCCGGCGCACCGCCTTGGCGTCCGTGAACGCGCCCTTCTCGTGGCCGAACAGCTCGCTCTCGACCAACGTCTCGGGCAGAGCGGCGCAGTTGAGCGCTTGCAGCGGCGCCGCGGCGCGCGGCGAGATGGCGTGGAGGACGCGCGCCACCACCTCCTTGCCGACGCCGGTCTCGCCCTGGATGAGCACCGTTGTCGCCGCCGACGCCGCCACCGAGGTGGTAAGGTGCAGCACCTCCTTCATGGCCGACGACTCGGCCACGAGGTTGACGCGCGCCTGCGTCTCTCGCGCCCGCCGCGCTCCCTCTGCCTCCAACCCCTCGCGGCGCCGCACCAGCGCCTGGTCGACCAGCGCCAGCAGGTTATCCTGGTCGACCGGCTTGGAAAGAAAGTCGAACGCCCCGAGCTTCATGGCGTGGACGGCGTCCTCGATCCGGCCGGATGCGGTCATCACGACGACGACGCTGTCGGCGAACGCCTCGCGGTGGGCGGCGAGGAACTCCAGGCCGTTGCCGTCGGGAAGCCCGACGTCAAGCAGCACGACCTCCGGGCGATGCTGGCCGAGGTGCACCTCGGCCTCGTGCAGGCTGCCCGCCTCGTGCACCACGTGCCCATGGCGTTCCAGGAGCTGGCGCAGCGCCCAGCGCAGCAGGCGCTCATCCTCAATCAGTAGCAGCAGCGCCATCGCGCCCACTCCCGGCGCCCGCGGCCGCAGGCAACAGCACGACGATTCGCGTCCCCTTCCCCAGTTGCGACTCCACGGTAATCGTGCCGCCGTGCTGCTGCACGATCTCCCGGCAGATGGCGAGTCCGAGGCCGGTCCCCTCCTCCTTGGTGGTGAAGAACGGGTCGAACACGCGATCCAGGTTGTCCGGGGCGATCCCCTTCCCAGAGTCGGAGACCACGAGCACGACGCCGTCGTGGTGAGGGAACGGCGCCAGGAGCACGGTCACCGTCCCGCCCCGCCCGGTCGCTTGCAGGCTGTTGTTCAGCAGGTTGATCAGCAGCTGTTTCATCAGGTCGGGGTCCAGGTGAAGCACCGGGATCGCGCCTTCCACCTCGACCTTGAACGTGACCATCTGGCGGCGCAGCCGCGGCTCGAACAGGAGGGCGACATCCTGCGCCACCCGCGTCATCTCGACCGCCGTTCGCCGCGGCGGCTGCGGCCGCGCGAGGCGAAGAAGACTGTCGACCGTGGCGACCGCGCGGCGCAGCTCCGCCAGCATCTCGTTGTACAGCTCGGGCGGCGGCGGCCCGCCGGCCGAACCGGCGCTGCGCAAGACCTCGAGGGCGCCGATAACCCCCGCAACGGGGTTCTTGATCTCATGGGTGAGACCCGCCGCCACCTCGCCGAGGGCGGCGAGCCGTTCGGCTCGGGTCATCTGGCGGTTGATGTCCTGCTCGCGCGCGCGCTGCCGTTCGACCATCCCCCACAGCACGCGATCGAGCCGCGTGGCGATCGCGTCCGGGTCCTGCGCCTGCGGCGACGACTCGGGCGCACCGGTCGCTTGCAGCGCTCGCTCGATGCGCGTCAGCGGGCGCCCGACGACCAACACCTTCACCCGCAGCATGACGGCCAGGAGCAGAACCCACGCAGCAGCGATGATGGCAAGGTTGAGACGCACCCGCGCCTTGGCGGCGGCCACCGAAGGCCCGATGTCCACCCCAAGCTCGATTGCGCCCAGTGGGGAAGGTTCCCCTCGGTGGCAGCCCTGGCACGCCGCGTCGTTGCCCAACACCCGCACGCCGTAGAGCTGATAGCCGTTGGTCCGGTGCACGAACCATTCGGTGTGCGCCCTGGGGTTCGCCAGCGCCTGGCGCACCTCCCTCACATCTTCGCTGGACGGGAACTTTGTGGTGCTTGTCAACGGACTCGCACTGGCGTTGTAGACCTCGAGCTTGACGAGGTGCCGGTTCCGGCCCTTTTCCTGCAGCATCTGGCGCAGCTGTGGCCCAGCGTGCGCCGCCATCAACTCGCGAAAGTTGAGTTCAACCTGGTCCAGCAGGGCGGTGGCGCCGAACCGGTGCGTCGCGAGGATGCCGTCGACGGCCAGGTGATACACCAAGAGGTAGAGCGCCGTGAACACGGCGAGGTGGATCGCGATCACCGGGATCAGCGTGCGGATCCGCCAGTCCCGACGAAGATCGCTCGCTCTTCGTAGCACCCTTCCCCCTCGTCCGCACCCGCTCCAAGGCGGGGGCGGCATGAAGTATACCGCCTTGACAATCAGGTGGCACTAATCTTGCTCTATCACACGACGAGGTGCTGGTCGCCTAGTGACTTGGGGAATTTCGCGCGTTCGCTGGCCTCGAGCTGGGAGATTTCTCCCATTCTGGTTGTGTGCCATCACCATCCCGGTGGTCGCCGCCGCCAACGTCGCCCCTGTGATCGACAGCTTCACCGCCGCCCCGGCGGCCGCCCAGCCCGGTCAGGTGGTTGTCCTCACGGTCCAGGCGCACGACCCCGACTGCGCTGCAACGTGCACCTCGGGGTGCGGCGCTCTGATCCGTCCCGACTTGCTGGCGTGGAGCGACAACTCGGGCCGGACGGCCGGCACCGCGTTCTCGAACCAGGTGGCGGACCCCGCAGGTTCACCGTGGCACGCCGCGGTGAACTGGACGGCACCCGCCTCCGAGGGGACGTACTTGGTCACCGTGGCGATCGCCGACAACGGCTCGATGATGTGCGGCGGCCGCCAGACCGCCACTGCGAGCTTCAGCATCGTTGTGTCGCTGGTCCCCAATCAACCGCCCACGATCACCGCTCTCACCGCCGCCGCTGCCGCGCTCTTTCCCGGCGCCACAACGACACTCGCCGCCACCGCGTCGGACCCCGATGGGGACGCCATCACCTACTCGTGGTCAGCCACCGCCGGCGCCGTAGCGCCGGACGCTCCGGGCCACGCAACCTTCCAGGCGCCGGCCGTACCGGCCGCGGTGGACGTCACCTGCACGGTGACCGACAGCAAGGGCGCATCGTCCTCCCGCACGCTCACCCTGGCCGTCACCGAGGCGCTCCCCGAATCGACCATCACTGCCGGCCTGCGAGCGCCACAGCGGCTGGCCGCCAACTCCGTGGGCGAGCTGTTCGTCGTGGATCGCTCCCTCGGCGGGGTTGCAGCCGTCGGATTGTTCGCGGGCGGGATGAGCACCCTCTGGCCGTACCCGGACGCGCGCGGTGTCGCGGTGGACGGGAATGACCACGTCGTCGTCGCCGGCGACGGTGGCGCGGCCGTCTACGACCGCGGCGGCGCCCTGGTTCGCCAGCTCAACCCCGGATTGCCACTCGGCGCTGCGACCGACGTGGCCGTCGATCCGCTGCGCCGGCGGACCGCGGTCCTCTACGGCGGCGCAGGACGGATCGTGGAGTTCGACGACACCGGCGCCCCAGTCCTCACGTTCGGCAGCAACGGCGACGGTGCCGGACAGCTTCGCGGAGCCAACGCCGTCGGCGTCAACGGCAGCGGTGACGTGGTCATCGGCGATGGCGACCACTTCCAGGCGCAGCTCTTCTCGCCTGACGGCGCGTTCGTGCGCTCCCTCGGCCGCTTCGGCAGCGCTCCCGGAACTCTCACCCAGCTTGGCGGCGTCGCCACGCTGGCCGACGGCACCGTTCTTGTCACCGACCCGTTCCAGAGCCGGGTTACCGCGTTCAACGTCGATGGAAGCGTGCGCGAAACGTTCGGTTCGTACGGGAGCGGCGCCGGCGCGCTCAAGACGCCGACCGGAATCGCCACGACCGGGGCGTTCGGGCGACTGGTGGTTGCCTCGACCAACGGCGCCAGCCTGCAGGTGTTCCGCCTCGCGGGTGTGAACACGGTCGGGCCGCGCATCGCCCTCTCCACGAGCCTGCTGGCGTTCGGAGCGCAGCCGGTCGGTACGCTCGGTAGCGGGCTCTCGGTGATCCTCACCAACGCCGGAAGTGGAGCCCTGGACCTTTCCGGCGTCAGCGCCGTCGGCGACTTCGCCGTCGTGGCCAACGCGTGCGGTGCGTCGGTCGCGCCGGGGGCCAGCTGCGTCATCACCGCTGCGTTTTCACCACAGGCGGCTGGCCTGCGCCAGGGGACGCTCTCGCTCGCCAGCGACGCCCCCGGCAGCCCACACCGCGTCATCATGACCGGAACGGGGATCGTCGCCGTCGCGCCGGCCCTCACGTTCTCGCCCGTTGCCGTGGACTTCGGGGCGGTGTCGCTCGGACAATCCAGCGGAGCGCATCGGATCACCCTGAACAACACGGGCAGTGGTGGAGTGGGGGTTGGGGCGGTCACACTTTCGGGTGCCGCAGCGGCCGACTTCGCGGTGTCCGCCGACACGTGCTCCTCGTCGTGGCTCGCACCAGGCGCGACCTGCTCCTTCCAAGTGATCTTCACCCCCGCGGCGACGGGCACACGCAGTGCCCAGGTCACCGTCACAGAGGCGCCCGGGCTCGTGCAGCTCCTCGGGGTGGGCACGGCGGCCGGCGCCGCACCGATCCCCGCGCTTTCCGGGTGGGCGCTCATGGTCCTGGCCCTCGCGCTCGCCGCCGTCGGCGCCCTCGGCCTGATCCGGAGGGCGGTATGACGAGGCCTCCGATTGGGCTGGCGCTCGCTGCCGCCACCGCGCTGCTCGGCGCCGTCGCACTGGCCTCCGACCCGCCGCACTGGACCGGCCCACAGGTGGTCATCACCTGCGGCGACGCGGTCAACCCCGGCTGTCACCTCCCCCACACGTCGCTAGGGGCCAACCTGACCAACCTGGCCGGCAACGCCAACCTGTGCCAGTCGTGTCACAACGGGACGGGCTCTGCCAGTGACCTCGCGATCAACTCGGCCGACAAGGCGGACCTGGCCCTCGGAAACGGATTGCACCACGCCTGGGACGTGGCGGCGGCCAACGGCGCCGCTGGCGCCTCCGCCCCAAGCAACCCGGCGATGGCCGCGCGCCTCAACAGCGGCCAGATTGTGTGCTCAACCTGTCACAATCAGCACGCGGCCACGGCCGCAACCGGCGGCACGGCGCGGATCGCCCCGGCCAAGCTCCTCACGGCGCTCGGGAGCACGGGCGTGGTCACTTCAGGCGGAACCTTTACGGGGGCGAGCGGCGCATGGTACCTGCTCGAGATCCAGACAGCCGGTGCCATCGGGACCGCCACCTTCCGCTGGTCCAAGGACAACGGAGCGTCGTGGATGGGAAGTAACCTTGCGATAGGCAGCAACGTGGCGCTGGACAGCGGGATCGTCTTGGCGTTTGGCAGCGGAAACTTCGTCAGCGGCGAGCGCTGGGCGTTTTCGGCATCATGGCCCTTCCTGCGCGCGCCCCTCGACTCGGGCGACAACAGCACCGGCGCCAGGTTCTGCCGCGACTGCCACGCCGCTTGGACCATGGACCAGGCGCAGGTCCATACCTATACCGGCGGCGCGCTGAGCCACCCCGTGGGTGTGGCGCTGCGCACCAGCGGCCACGACTACGATCGCAACGTGCCCCTGGACGCCAACGGCGCCGTCCAGGGGGGTGGAGGGGCCGACACGAACCCGAGCAACGATCTCAGACTCGATGCCACCAGTCGGGTCCAGTGCTTCACGTGCCACGGCGCCCACTTCGCTCCAGGCAACAGCGCGGCGGTGACGCCATGAGGCGGACCGGCGCGCGGAGGGTGTGCTGGCCCGCGGCACGCTGCGCCGGGCTAGTGGCGATCCAGACGTTATTCGCTGCTGCCGGGTACGCGGGGAATTCGACCACCGCCGGCGTCGCTGCGGCTACCGTCAGCAGTTGCCAGCAGATTACCGTCTGGGCGCCGTTTTCTGGCGATGACAACGCCGACGGCACCGTG
>JAJXUY010000093.1 GCA_021782525.1 Acidobacteriota bacterium
GCGGGCCAGCGCCGAGTACAGCTCCAGCACCTCGCGCGCCGGGCCGTTGGGATCGACGAGCGTCACGTGCGCCTCGCGGCCCTTGGAGAAGCTGAGCAGGTTCTTCACCAGCGAGGAGATCTTCTCGACGTTGCGCTTGAGCATCTGGACGCCGCGGTCCACCCGGTCCATCTGCCCCTTGCGCATCCCCGATTCCATGACGTAGATGCCGCCCTCGACGCCCATCAGGATGTTCTTGATCCCGTGCGCCAGCCCGGCCACGGTCTGGCCGACGGCGGCCATGCGCTCGGCCTCGATCTTGTCGCGCTCGAGCGTCCTCAGGTTGGTGACGTCGGTGGCGATCTCGATGACGAAGTTCACCGGGCCGTCCGGCGAGCCGCCTTCGCGGGAGAGCGGCGACGCCGTCACGATGTAGTGCGCCGCCTCGCCGCTGGCCGTCACCCCGACCTGTTCGGCCGTGTGCTCGCGGCCGTCCTCGAACACGAGCACCGCCGGGCACTTCCGGCACGGGCGGTCGCGCCGCTTGTAGACCTCGTAGCACTTCTTCCCGGGGGCCCGGCCGAACGTGTCGCGCATGCGGCCGTTGACCCGGATCACCTCGAGGTCGCGGTCGAGGACCGTGACGTAGCACGGTACCCGCTCGAAGAGGATGTCGTTCTCGCGCTGCAGGACGCTCGCCCCGTTGACCTTCGAGGCGATCCACATGAGGTACGGGGCCTCGCCCCCCGGTTGCGCGAGCGGGGCCACGCGCACGATGAACTGGGACGTTGTGTCCCGGGCGACCGTGAGGAGCTCGCCGCACACTCTCGCCTTGCCGTCGACGAAGGCGTCCGACACCTCGCAGCGGTCGCACGGCTCGTGGCGTCCCTTCATGACCTCGTAGCAGCGCATCCCTTGCCACGGGCCGAACAGCTTGGCGAACGCCGCGTTCGCCTCCACGATCCGGAACTTCGCGTCCAGCGCCACGACCAGGATCGGCGCCAGGTCGAAGAGACGGTCGCTCAGCAGCCGCCGGACCTCATCCTGTTCCGCTACGAGTCTCATCGCGCTCCAGCAACCTCCGCAACGTGGCGAGCAGCGTGGGAACGGTGATCGGCTTCTCCAGGTACCCGTCCGGCGCCGGCAGGCGCTCGGGCTTCACCTCGCCCGCGCCGGCCCGCGAGAAGCCGTCGTGGCACGCCCAGCCGCTGATGATGACGACGGGGATCGTCCTCGTCGCCTCGCTGTCCCTCATCGCCCGGTACAGCGAGAGGCCGGTGCGCCCCGGCATCATCACGTCCAGCAGCACGACGTCGGGCCGCTCCGCGCGGATCCGCTCGAGGGCGCCCTCGGTGGCGGTGAGGCCCGCCACGGCGAAGCCCGCATCCTCGAGGGCGACCGAGAGGTAGTCGACGATATCGCGTTCGTCGTCGACGATGAGGACCTTCGCGGCTCTCGCGCCCGCCTGCACGTGCTCGCCCATGGCCGCCGCGATAGTACCACCCGCCGTCGAGATCAGCCCGCTCCCGCCTAGGCGCGTTCGAAATCGATGAAGCCGCGCTCGACGTCGGTGTGGACGAGGCGGACGCGCAGCCGGTGCCCGACGTCCGCCCCCTCGAAGCCGCGCATCAGGCGCCCCTCGACCGGCGGTTGGAACACCCGCACCCACGTCCCCTTGTCCGCGGCGCCGGTGACGATGCCGTCGAACGTCTGCCCGATCCGGCCTCCCAGCAGCATGGCCGCGGCCGATTTGGCGACCTGGCGCTCGACCTTGTTGGCGGCGTCCTCCTGCTGCGTGCAGTGGGTCGCCAGCTCCGCGAGCTCCGTGTCCGCGTAGGGCGACGGCGCTCCGGCGAGCGCGGCCTTGAGCAGACGCTGCGTGACGAGGTCGGGGAAGCGGCGGTTGGGCGCGGTGGCGTGGGTGTAGTCCTTGACCGCGAGGCCGAAGTGCCCGGGCGCATCCTGCCCCGGCCGCTCGACGACGTACTCGCCGGCGCCGAGCAGCTTGATCACCGTGAGCGAGAGGTCGGGGAAGCGCAGCGGGTCGGCGGCCCGCCGCTTGGCGAGGAACGCGGCCAGCGCCCTGGCGTCGGGTTGGGCCGGCAACGCCTCACCGAAGTGCCCCGCCACCTCCACGATGCGGTCCCAGCGCTTGGGCGTGCGCACGACGCGGCGCAGCGAGGGCACGTCCTTCGCCGCCAGAAAACGCGCGGTCACGCCGTTGGCCGCGATCATCAGGTCCTCGATCAGGTCCTTGGCGCGGTTGCGCTCCTCGGGGCGCAGGTCGGAGATGGCATCGGCGTCGAACACGGGACGCGCCTCGATCGTCTGCAGCTCGAGGGCCCCGTGCTCGTGCCGCGACTCGCGCAGCCGCTGCGCGACCTCGTCCTGCAGCCGCAGGTTGGCGTCGAGACCGGGCACCGCGGCGAGCGCCGCCGGGACCGGGCCCGTCCCCTCCAACCACGCGGCCACCGCGTTGTACGCCAGCTTGGCGTGGTTCGTGACCACGGCCCGGTAGACGTCGGAAGCCGCGATCGCGCCGTCGGCCCCCAACGTGATCTCGACCACGACCGCGGGGCGCTCCTGCCGGTCGGCGAGCGAGGTGAGGTCGGTCGAGAGCTTCTCCGGCAGCATCGGAAAGATCTCCGCCGCCGTGTACACCGACGTCGTGTTCGTGCGCGCGTGCTCGTCCACCGGCGACCCCTTGCCGACCAGGCCGTCCACATCGGCGACCGCGACCAACACCTGCACCGCACCGGCGTCGGTTCGGCGCGCGACCGAGAGCTGGTCGAGGTCCATCGAGTCGTCGTTGTCGATCGAGCACCACGGGAGCGCGCGCAGGTCGCGCAGCCCGTCGCGCTGCGGCGCCGCCGCCGCGAGGCCGGCGATCTGGGCGAGCGCCGCGGAGGAGAAGTCCGGTTCGAGCCCGCGCTCGCGCATGGCGCGGTGCGCGATGCGTTGCAGGATGGCGCGCTGGTGACCGTCGTTCGCGTTCATGCCATCACTCTACCGCAGCTTCGTCTGGCCGGCGGCGAACCGTGGGTGGCACCGAGAGGCTACAATTGAGCGCTCGCCGCACCGGTGCTCGACGCCCGGGTGCCTCGCGGGCACGGCCCTTTCACCTGACCATGAGGAGGTTTGCATGTGCGGGATCTTCGGCATTGTCTGCCAGACCGAGCGCCCCCTGGGCGAGACCTTGACCGCGGCCGCGAGGCGGCTCGCCTACCGCGGCTACGACTCGGTGGGCGCGGCGACGGTCGAGGCGAGCGGCCGCATCGACCTGCGCAAGGACGTCGGCCGCGTGCAGGAGGTGGCCGACAGGCTGCGCTTCGCCGAGCTCTCGGGCCTGCGCGGCATCACCCAGCTGCGCTGGGCGACGTTCGGCGCCCCTTCGATTCCGAACGCCCAACCGCACCTCGACTCCGAGGGTACGATGGTCGGCGCCCACAACGGCAACGTGGTCAACAACGCGTCGCTGCGCCGAGAGTTCATCGCCGAGGGGATGACCGTGCGCGGCACCAACGACGGCGAGTCGTGCGTCCACGCCGTCGAGCGCCACGTCAAGCGCGGTCTCGCGCTTCCCGACGCCGTCCGCGCCGCCTTCGACGACCTCGCCGGCGACTTCGCGTTCGTCGTCGCCGACCGCGAGCACAACCGCCTGGTCGCCGTGAAGAAGGGCTCGGGCCTCGTGCTCGGGATCGGACCCGACTTCACCTGCTGTTCCTCCGACCTGCCCTCGATCCTGCCGCTCACGCGCTCGGTCGTTCCGGTCGAGGACGGTGAGATGGCCGTGCTCGAGCCTGCGGGCGTGCGCCTGTTCAAGGTGTCCGACGGCAGCGAGGTGATCCGCCCGCCGAAACAGGCGGACGAGGGGATGGGTGCGTCCGAGAAGGGCGGCTACGACCACTTCATGCTCAAGGAGATCCACGAGCAGCCCGAGACGGCGCGGGCGCTGCTCCACCTCCTCGAGGCGTCGGAGCACCTGCCGCGCATGGTGGAGTCGCTGCGCGCCGCCGAGCGCCTGTTCCTGGTCGGCTCGGGCTCGTCGTACCACGCCTGCCTGCTCGGCTCCACGTTCTGGTCTCGCCTCGCCGGCCGGCTGGCGATCCCGGTGCTGCCGCAGCAGTTCCAGGAGCAGTTCGGGCCGGCACTGCGCCCGGGCGACGCGGCGCTTTACGTCTCCCAGAGCGGCGAGACGAAGGACGTGCTCAACGCGATCAACTTCGCCACGCCCAGGGGCGTCGCGCCGCTCGGCCTGGTCAACGTCCTCGGCTCGACGATGACCCGCAAGGTGAAGGTCTACCTTCCGCTGGCGTGCGGCTGGGAGATCTCGGTCCCCGCCACCAAGACCTACACCAACCAGGTGATCGCGCTGATCGCCCTCGCCGCCGCGGTCGGCGGCCACCCCGTCGAGGAGCTCGACGCGGCGCCGGCCTGGATCGAGCGCGCAATCGCCCGGACCGGGGCCGCGATGACCGCGCTCGCCCGCCAGTTCGCCGGCTGCGATCGGCTGTTCATCCTCGGCTACGGCCTCGGCCACGCGGTCGCCCTCGAGGGGGCGCTCAAGTGCAAGGAGGTCACCGGCCTGCCGTGCGAGGGGTTGTTCTCCTCCGAGTTCAAGCACGGTCCGCTCGCCATGGTCGAGCGCGACACTCCGGTGTTCTTCACCGCCCCGCCTTCGGGCGCCGAGATGCTCACCAACCACGTCACCGAGGTGACGTGCCGCGCCGGCCACGCCGTCGTGCTGGCGGCCCCGAACCGCCAGCTCGAGGCCGAGGCCTCGCAGTTCGTCCCGCTGCCCGCCGGCTCCGACCTCGAGTATGCGGTCGCCGGCGCGGTGCCGTTCCAACTTCTCGCCTACCACCTTTCGGTCGCGCGCGGGATGGACCCCGACTACCCGCGCAACCTGTCGAAGACGCTGACGGTGGACTGAAGCCGGGCGCCGGGCTGCGAAAGGACGTGGTCCGTGGTCCGTGGACCGTGGTCCGAAGAGAACGGGCACCGGGTCCGGACTCCGAAAGGACGTGGTCCGTGGACCGTGGTCCGAAGAGACCGGCGCCGGGGCCCGGCCTTTGAAAGGACGTGGTCCGTGGTCAGTGGACCGTGGTCCGAAGAGACCGGGGTCCGGGGATCGGGCACCGGGGCCCGGGCCACCAACGATCCGGTTGCGCCCGGCCTTCGGCGGGCTCATATTGTGCACACAAGGTCCGCTCGAGATGGGAGGCGCGCCATGAGGTCTGCATCCATCGTGGGGTTGTCGTTTCTGCGTCCGGTTCGGGTTGCCTTCATCGCACTCGCCGGGCTCGCGGCGACGAGCGCGGCGCCCGCCCCGGGCGCCGACGACCTGCAGCAACGCGGGACCGAGCTGGTCGCCAGGGCCGCCCGGCTCGAGGACCTGCTCTCGCCCGCCACCGGGCGGTTCCTCCTGCGCGTCCACGTCAAGCTCTTCGGCCTCGTGGCCGGGCTGCGAGAGGGCGAGGTGCTGCTCCTGGCGGCGTCCCCGTCGCGGTGGTTCGAGCAGGTCCGCTTCCCCGGCTACAGCGAGGCCACCGGCCTGAGCGACGGGCAGGCCTGGCGCAAGCGTAACGTCGTGGACAAACCGTTCCGCTTCCACGAGGTCTCGCAACTGCTCGACGTCGCGTCGCACTTGAGGCTGGCGCCGGGTGGGATCGTCAGGAGCATCTCGCAGCAGACCGTGGCCGGCAGGCCCGCATCCTGCGTGGAGACCGGGCCCACCGCGGCGCTCTGGCAGCGCGACATCGCGGGGCGAGCGAAGATCCCGGAGGTGGGACCCTGGCAGGACAGCCGGGCGACGTTGTGCTTCGACGCCGGCACCGGCGCCCTCCTTTCCGCCGAGTACGGCACCGAGCTGCCGCGCTTCGAGTACGAGGGCGAGGTCACTCTCGGCGCCAAGGCCTACCCGAAGACGCTGCGCTGCTTCGAAGGGAAGGAGCTCGCGGTCGAGGCGACGGTCGTCGAGCTGGCTGCGGACTCGGGCGTCCAGGCCGAGGACAGCTTCGCAGCGCCGGCCGGGGCCGACCGGTGGCCGGAGTGCACGACACCGACCCCCCCCAGGTTGATCGCGAAGAAGGACCCGGGCGTGGACACGTACGCCAAGGCGCGGCGGATCTTCGGGACGGTCGTCGCGCTCGCCGAGGTGGGAACGGACGGCCTGATCCACGACCTCGCGTTCATCCAGTTACGCGGGGGGCTCTACGGCGGCGTCAGGGAGGCGGCAAAGCGGTGGAGGTACGCACCGGCGACGTGCAACGGCGTCCCGGTGCCAGCCGAGATCTACATCGCCTACACCTACATGCCGTAGCCGCGGGCACCGCCCCCCGCGGTGGCGGAGCTCGCCTCAGGCGACCTTGAGCCAGCGCCACAGCTCGGCCGGGCTCGGGCGCTTGCCGTACGACAGGATCCCGACCCGGAAGATCTTCGCGGTCATCCAGAAGAAGACGTAGACCGTGGCGATCGAGAGGAC
>JAJXUY010000094.1 GCA_021782525.1 Acidobacteriota bacterium
TTGGCGTCGAGCGCCCCGGCCCCGCCGGTCCGCCACACCGTCCCCATCAGCTCGGCCAGCCCTTCCTTGCCGGCGGGCTCCAGGTACCTGCCGCCGCGGAAGAACACCTGCACCGTCACCAGCGGGAACATGCGATCGGCGGCGATGTAGACCGGAACGCCGTTGGCGAGCGTCACCCGCATCGCGGATGCGTCGGGCACCTTGAACGCGAGCGGCGCGAACTTCAGTTCCTCGGGCCGCGCGGGGATCGCCGCCGCGCCGTCCGCGGCCATCGCCGCGGCGGCCCAGCCCACGACGATCGCGGCCGTCATCAGTCGATACGTGCCTCGCATTTTCATATCCTCCTCCCGCCCCTAGCCCTTCGGCTTGTCGGCGGCCGGCGGGGCCGGCGCGGCGTTCGCCGGCGGCGCCGGCGGCAGGCTGTCGAGGTGCTCCTGCGCCTTCTTCATGATGTAGTCGAACGCGGGCTTCATCGCCGGCGGCACTCGGCCCGCCGCCTGCTGCAGGCGCGCGAGCGCCTGCTCGAGCTTGGCCCGGTCGTTGAGCTGGTTGATCTGTGCCACCTGCTGCTTCACCATCCCCCGCAGCTCCGCCGGCATCGCCGCGATCTCGGGGTCCTCAGGCGCGCTGCCGGCCTTGCGCAGGTACGTCGTGACGTCGCTGTTCTCCCTGGTGAACGTCGCCTTGGCCACGCGCTGGATGTCGGCCGCGGTGACCGCCTGCAGCTTCGCCGGCGAGTCGTTGAGGAAGTGCCAGTCGCCGTCCGAATCGTAGAGCAGCAACTGCAGCATGAGGTAGAAGTTCGACTGCAGTCGCCGGTACGAGTTCGCGAGTTCCTGGTTCTTCACCTTCTGCAGCTCGTGCTCGCCGACCGGGTTCGAAGCCAGCGCGTCGAGCTGGCCGAACAGCGCGTGCTCGACGTCGGACGGGGTCTTGCCGTCCTTCACCTCGGCGCCGACCTCGAAGTAGCCCTCGTACTTCATCGGCCGGTACATCCCGTACGGCTCTCCGGCCGCGACCTTCTCGCCCTCGACCAGCGCCTTGTACAGCCGGCCCGTGCGGCGGTTGAGCAGGTCGGAGATGAGCTGGAAGACAAACATGTCCTTGTGGTCGAACGGCACCGCGTGGAAGCGGACGTCGACCTCGGGGTTGGTGTCGGCCTCGGCCACGAGCCGCTTTTGCGCGATCTGCGGCATCTCGTCCGTGATCATCTCGGGCGGCGGCGTCTTGGCGTGCGGGATGCGGTCGAAGTAGAGCTTGGCCAGGCCGATCGCCCGGTCCGCGTCGAAGTCGCCGACGAGCGCCACGGTCAGGTTGTTGGGCGCGTAATACGTCGCGAAGTACGCTTCCGCCTGCGCCCGGCTGATCGACTCCACGTCCGACGGCCACCCGACCACCGGATGGGAGTACGGCGACGACTCCCAGAACATCGCGTTCGCCGCCTCGTCGAACTTGCCGGTGGGCGTCGACTCGGTGCGCAGCCGGCGCTCCTCACGCACGACGTCGCGCTCGGAATAGAACTCGCGGAACACAGGGTTGGCCAAGCGGTCCGACTCCAGCCAGAACCACAGCTCGAGCTTGTTCGCCGGGACGGTGATGAAGTAGACTGTCTGGTCCTCCGTCGTGAACGCGTTCAACCCCGAGCCGCCCTCCTTCGTGTAAATCTGGTCGAGCTCGTCCTTGACGATGTACTTCTTCTCCTCGGCGAAGAGCTTCTCCAGGTGCGTCCGTAGCTCCTTCAGCCGCGGCGTCATGTTGGCGGGGTCGTAGATGTTGCCGGAGATCTCGCCGCGGCGCAGCTTCTCCCGCAGCAGCGTGTACTCCCTCTCCATCTCCGCCCGCACCGCGTCCTGCTCCGCCAGGACCTGCGCGTCCTTGGCGTAGTCGTTGGTGCCGATCGTCTTCGTCCCCTTGAACATCATGTGCTCGAAAAGGTGCGAGATGCCGGTGATCCCCGGGGGCTCGTTCACCGATCCCACTCTCGCCACCCACCCGCACGCCACGGTCGGCGAGTCGTGACGCTCTACCAGCAGCAGCTTCGTGCCGTTGGGGAGCATCTCCTCGCGCACCTTGACCTGCTGGGCGCCGAGCGCTCCCGCGACGAGGAGCGCCGCGAGCGCGGTCAGGAAGTAACGTTTGGCCATGGCCTGGCTCCTTTCACTGCAGCGCCCCCGTGTACCATGCAAACTCGCCCGCGGTCAACAGCACGTCTCAGGAAATCTCGGTAAGATGTGAAGCCATGGGCGTGCTCCGTTCCCTGTTCCGCTGGCGCGGCGAGGCCGGGGGCGTGGCCCTCGCGCTCGGCGGCGGCGGCGCCCGCGGCCTCGCCCACATCGGCGTGCTCGCGGTGCTCGAGGAGGCCGGCATCCCGGTCGCGGCGATCGCCGGCACCAGCGCCGGCGCGGTCGTCGGGGCGATGTGGATCGCGCTCGGGAGTGCGGCCGCGGTGACCAGGCGCTGGCGTGAGTTCCTCGCTGCCGACATCCTCAAGGCCCTTCCCGACGTGCGCCTCACGCCGACCGTCTCGACGCGCGACAACCCGTTGCTCATCCTCGCCCGCCGGCTGCGGCGCGGCGCCCTCGTGACGCTCGCGCTCGAGCGCACCGCCGTCGTGACCCGCGCCCAGCTCGGCGAAGGGGTGGCGTTCCTCCTCCCCGACGTGACGATCGAGTCGCTGCCGGTCCGGTTTGCGGCCGTCGCCACCGACTTCGATACCGGCGAGCCGGTAGTGCTGCGGCGTGGTCCGCTGCGCGCCGCGCTCACCGCGTCGAGCGCGATCCCGGCGATCGTGCCGCCGTTTCCGTTCGCCGGGCGCTACCTCACCGACGGCGGCACCGTCGCCGACGTGCCGGTCGCACAGGCGTGCGCCCTCGCCCGCCGTCCCGTGATCGCGATCAGCGTCGGTGAGAGCTGGGGCGCCGACGACCCGGAGCAGATCACGCTTGTCCAAGCGATGGTGCGGGCCGGAAACATGACGCACAAGGCGTTGCGCGATGCTCACCTCCGGCACGCGGATCTGGTCATCACCCCGGAGGTCGCGACCCTGCACTGGTCCGAGTTCTCGCGCCTCGACGAGGCGCTGGCCGCCGGGCGCGCCGCCGCCGAACGCGCACTGCCGCAGATGCGGGCGCTCGCCCGCGCGCGCCGGCGTTGTGAACCGATGGAGGCACGAAAGTGAAGGGGTTCCCGTTCTCCTGCCCGGTCGAGGTGCGCTACGGCGACATCGACGCGATGAACCACGTCAACAACGCGGTGTACGTCAGCTACCTCGAGCTCGCCCGCGTGCGCCTGTGGCGCGAGCGTTTCGACTTCGTCGGCAGCGCGCGCGACATCCCGATCATCCTCGCCCGCGTCGCGGTCGACTACCGCACTCCGATCGACCTCAACGACGCGATCGAGATCGGGGTCGGCGTCCGCCACATCGGGCGCACCAGCTTCACCTTCGCCTACCGCATCGAGGCCTCCGGCCGCCTCGCCGCCGAGGCCGAGACTGTGCAGGTGCACTACGACTACGCCGCCGGCAAGCCCGTCGCCATCGGCCACGTCTTCCGCGAGCAGCTCGCGGCACTGCGCCTCGAGTAGACAGGCAAGGAGGAGAACGTAAGGGGCAGGCAAAGGGTGAAGGGCAAAGGAAAGAGGGCAAAGGAGAGACGTGAACGACGCGCGTCTTGTCGTCCCTTTGCCCTCTTCCCTCTTCCCTTTTCCCGCCTCTGCGACCCTTCACTGCAAGCGCCCCTCCTGCTAGGGTGAGCGCAGGAGGTGCGCGATGCCGGAGGCCGAGGGCCGGAGCTTCCCGTTCGCCGGGGTCGAGGCGATCGAGCCCGGTCTGCTGGAGACGTTCCCGTACGAGTACCCCGAGCGCGCCGCTGAGGTCGTCGTCGCGACCGACGAGTGGAACTGCGTCTGCCCGTTCTCCGGCTTGCCCGACTTCGGGACGCTCACGATCCGCTACGTCCCCGACCGGCTCTGCCTCGAGCTCAAGGCGCTCAAGTACTACCTGACCACGTACCGCAGCGTCGGGATCTACCAGGAGCACGCCGCGAACCGGGTGCTCGGCGACCTGGTCGCCGCGTGCCAACCGCGCAGCCTGGAGGTCAGCCTCGACTACCGCCTACGGGGCGGCATCCACACCGTCGTCACCGTGCGCCACCCGGACGGGGGACGCTGACAGCCCGCCTACTTCCCCCGGTGCCGGTGGACGAGGATCCAGGCGCCGTCGTCGCGCAGCTCGAACACGTCCGTCGACCAGCCCTGCTCGCGGTGGAGGGCGCCGCGGTCGCGCCAGCTCTTCACGTAGCGGTAGGTGGCGATCGCGCTCGCCCCGAACACCTGCACGAGCTTCTCCTCGAAGCGCAGCTCCTTGACCTCAGCGCCGCGCTCGCGCATCCGCCGGATCGGCTCGAGGTAGGCGAACGCTCCGCAGATACGGGCGCCGCCTTCGATCCCGCAGAACGACGCCGCCATGATCGGCTCGATCGTCGCCGCGTCGAGGAACAGTTCGCCCTTGCGCAGGTCCTCGAGCGTCGCGGTGACAGCGGTCTCCGGCGGGATCGCGGCGGTGGGCCGAGCGGGCGGCTGGGCGAGCGCCAGCGCGACGGATGCCTGGGCGAGGAGGAGGATAGTCATGGCGCATTGTAGCGGCCGCCGGCCGGGCCGCCGCGCCTGCGGTCATCAGTCGCCAGCCAGGCGCCGGCAGGTCCGCAGGACCTCGTCGAACATCGCCGGGGTGAGCCGGCCGATGAACGTGTTCTGCTGCGAGACGTGGTACGAGTCGACGAGCCGGACGCCACCCGGCAGCACGTGCCCGGCGCCGTGTCGGAACGCCGGGAGCGGCGCCGGCAGGCTCCCCTGCTCGCGCAGCAGCCGCACCACGGCGGCGTGCGCCACGCGACCGAGCGCGAGCACGACCCGCAGCCGGCGGCACGCCGCGAGGTCGGCGCGCAGGTAGGCCCGGCAACGGTCGAGCTCCGCCGCGGTCGGACGGTTCGCCGGCGGCGCGCAGCGCAGCGGCGCCGTGATCAGCACGCCGGCGAGCGCCAGGCCGTCGCCGCGGTGCTCGCTGCGCGCTCGGTTGGCCAGACCGGCGCGGTGCAGCGCCGCCCAGAGGAACTCCCCCGAGCGGTCGCCGGTGAACATGCGCCCGGTCCGGTTGGCCCCTTGCGCCGCCGGCGCGAGGCCGACGACGGCGAGCCACGCGCCGCCGTCGCCGAACGCCGGCACCGGCCTCCCCCAGAAGCCGTGCTCGGCGACCCACGGCGCGAAACGGGGCGGCACGAGTTCCGCCTGCCGCTCCCGCCACGCGACCAGGCGTGGGCAGGCGCGGCACGAGGCGACGGGAACGGCGACCGCCGCGGCGTCAGGCGGGAGGAACAGGTTTGACACCTTCACACTGTCATCTTAAGATTAATGAAAGGGTTCTGTGCCCGATGAGCGCCAACCAGGTCCAACCGCACCCGGTGTTCGCGAACCGCCTCGTGGCGATCGCGGAGGAGCTGGAGCGCGCCGGGCAGCCCGGGTTCGCCGCGGAGCTGTACGAGCTGGCCGCCAGCCTGACCGCCAAGGGCGAGCCGTGGCGGCAGCGAGCGGCCGCGCTGCGCCGCAGCACCAGCACCGCCGAGGACCCGCAGCGCGAGCACAAGCGGCACAACCTCGAGGCCTCGCACGCGGTGGGGATGGCCCGTATCCTCGAGGCGCGCGGCGAGCTGGCGCGCGCCCAGGAGATGTTCGACCTCGCCAAGCTGCGGGCGCCGTTCCACTACCTCGCCTACGCCGGCTCCGGCTACCTCCACCTGCGCCGGCGCGACCTGCCCGCCGCACTCGAGGCGTTCGTCCAGGCGCGCCGCCTCAATCCGCTCGACCGCAAGCTCGCGGTCGAGGCGGCGCGCATCGCGCTCGAGCTCGAGGACTACCCCGAGGCGCTGCGCCACGCCATCGACGCCCTGCTCGCCAGCCAGGGTCTCGGCGAGGGCGAGGTCGCCGCGGCGCGCCGGCGGGTGGAGACGCTGGCCGCCCTCTGCCGCCTCTCCCCCGACGAGCTCTCGGAGCTGCACCAGCAACGCGCCGGGGCCCTGCAACGCGCTAGCGAGCAGGTCGCCCTCACCCGCGCCCGTCTCTTCTCGAACCTCACGGTTGCCGACGTCTACAGCCACCGCGCCGCCGCCGCGCCCAAGCGCGAAGAGCTGCTGCGCGTTGCCATGGAGCTGCGCCGTTTCCGCGTCTTCCGTCACTTCTCCGACGCCCAGCTCGTCCAGCTCGCCCAGATCGGGCGGCGGGAGGCGTTCGCCCACGCCGCCGTCCTCGGCCGTGAAGGGCACGAGGAGCGCGACGTCTGCATCGTGACCGCCGGCCGCTTGCAGGAGTCTCGCCACACCCCGATCGGCACGCAGCTCCTGGCGCAGCCGGGGCTCGGCGAGCTCGTCGGCGAGATCTCCTATCTCGATGGGCGGCCGCGCCACGCCA
>JAJXUY010000095.1 GCA_021782525.1 Acidobacteriota bacterium
CGGGTTCGTGGATCGTCGGCCCGTACCAGACGGACGGTCAGATCTCGTACTACTTCCTCGGCGGCACCTCGATGGCCAGCCCGCACGTCGCGGGGATCGTGGCGCTGATGGCGCAGAAGGACCCGGGGCTGACGGCGCCTGACGCCGAGACGATCCTCGAGGGCTCGGCCGTTCCGCTGCCCGCGGGTTGCCGCACGGTCTTCAACCCCGACGGCACCTCGAGCAACATCTGCTGGGGCGCGGACGCCACCGGCGCCGGCCTGGCCACCGCGGACGCCGCTCTGGCGGCGACCCCGTAGCCCGCTCCGTCGCTTCGGCATCGCCTCGACCGCCCCGGCGCACCCCGTCGGGGCGGTCGCTTGAGCGCTCTTCAGCGTCTCGGTGGAGCGCCGGCTCCGACCGTGCTCATCCGATCGTCCGTCGCGACGGGAGCGGCTTCGGCGGTCGAGCTGCACGGCCCTCGCCGGCCACCGGCCACCGGCCACGCCTCTTCTGTGCCCTGCGCCCGGTGCCGTGTGCCCTGGCGTCCTACATGCTCCTTCTGTACTGGCCGCCGACCTCGTAGAGGGCGTGGGTGATCTGGCCGAGGGAGCAGGGGCACACGGTACGCAGCAACTTCGCGAAGAGGTTGCCGCCGGCGCGGGCGGTCGCCTGCCGACTCGCCAGCGTGGGTTCCCTGTGGGTGGTTGGACCCTGCGCGTGGCTCGGCGGGGCACGACGACGGTCCACACTACTCACCAGGCTCTTCGCTTCGGCCGCTTCAAAGGTCCGAACGATCCTGCTGCACCTGACGAACGCGTGGTTCCTCCATCCATCTGGTCCGGCATGAGCGGCGGGGAGGTCGCCTCTTGGTGTGGATGCGTTATCCCGCCGGGCGGCGCGTCGAGTACAGCACGTGGGCGTGGCAGTAGCCGCGGCCAAGGTCGCGTGCGCGAAACTCCGAGAGGCCGGCGCGATCGAGCCGCACCCGGAGTCGATCGGCGTCCTCGTAACTGAACGCCCTCCCGAGCGTCAGCCCTGCCGCGCTGGCGAGAGCCTCCTGGGCGCGGTTCCACAACGCCTTGACCCGTCGTTCGGGGTCGAGCTCCTTGAGGAGGAACGTGCCTCCGGGAACGAGCCGTTCGCGGACGCGCGCGAGGAGGGCGTCCCACTCCGCGAGAGGAACCTTGTAGAGCACGTCGATCAGCGCCACGACGTCGAACGTCCCCGCGATCGCCTCGTCGAACCCCGCGACGAAGAGGACGCTCGGGTGCCGGCACGAGCGGAGAACCTTTCTCGGGTCGGGATCGAGCGCGACGACCGCGCTCGCACCTCCGAGCGCGGCCAGCACCGACAGGATGCCGTGGCCAGCCCCGATCTCCAGGATCCGCGAACCGGCCGGGATCTCTCGGAGCACCGGGAGGAACGGGCAGGTCAGGAACCGCCCGACGATGTGAAGCCGTTGCGCCGGCGGGAGGTGCCGGCAGGTGCGACGGAGCCCGCGGAGCGCCTGCCGCCGTCCCAAGTTCATCGGTTGCATTCTATCGCTCCGCGGGGGTTGCAGCGGTCGGTGTGGATGCGGCGGTGGCTCGGGCGTCGCCGTCCTCGGCGGGTGCCCGGCGAACCTGTATCATCGGGCCCGTGAACGTGCGCCCCACGGTCTCGCTCGTGATCCCGATGTTCAACGAAGAGGAGAACATCGAGAGCGCGCTTGAGTGGGCTACGGAGGCACTCGATCGCCACTGCGGCGACTGGGAGATCATCGTCGTCGACGACGCGTCGACAGATCGCTCGCCCGAGATCGTGGCCCGCGCCGCCGGAGCGGACCCGAGGATCAAGGTCATCCGCCACCCCGTCAACCGCAAGCTCGGCGGCGCTCTGAAGACCGGATTCGCGGCCGCGAGGAACGATCTCGTCCTCTACATGGACGCCGACCTGCCGTTCGACCCGAACGAGATCGGGCGCGCGATCCGTGCACTCGAGTTCACGCGCGCCGACCTGATCGCGGGTTACCGCCTCGACCGCACGATGGAGGGGTGGATCCGGACGACGTACTCGTACCTCTACAACCTCCTGATCGGTGTGCTGTTCGGCTGGCCGCACCGGGACATCAACTTCTCGTTCAAGCTCGTTCGCCGCGAGGTGCTCGATGCGATCGAGCTGCGGTCGGAGGGCTCGCTGATCGACGCCGAGTTGGTCGTGAAGGCCAAGAACCTCGGGTTCGTGATCCAGCAACTCGGTCTCGACTACTTCCCGCGCACGCGCGGCCGCTCGACGCTCTCGTCGGCCCCGGTGATCGCGAAGATCCTGGCCGAGCTGGTGCGCCTGTTCTGGGACATGCACCACCCCCGCCGGCGGACGCTCCCAAACGGTGCACCAAGCCGGCGGACCGGCGCGGCGTGAGCGGCCTTCTGATCGTGACGGCCGACGACGTCGGCCTGCACCGGGGCACGACGCTCGGCGCGCTCGCCGCGCACGACCGGGGGATCGTGACGGCGTGCAGCGTGGCGACGGTCGGGCGGGAGCTCGATCACGCCGTAGAGCTCCTGCGCGGTCGCCCCGAGCTCGCGGTCGGCGTCCATCTGAGCCTGGTCGGCGGTACGCCGCTGTCGCCCCCTTCCGAGGTGCCTTCGCTCGTCGGACGCGGCGGCGCTCTCCTGCCTGACGCCAGCGCATTCCTGCGCCGGTGGACCACGCATCGCGTCAACCCGGAGGAGGTCGAGCTCGAGCTGAGGCGCCAGGTCGAGGTGCTACTCGACCGAGGGCTCACGGTCGCGCATGTGAACAGCCACCAGCACCTCCACGTCCTGCCGGACGTGCTCGCGGTCGTGCTCCGGCTGGCGCATGCGTACGGGATTCCGTTCGTCCGCACGCCGGTTGACCGCCAACCGCGCGGCGTCGCGATCAGGCGCGCGCTCGCCGTGCGCGGGCTCGAATGGCTCGGGCGGAGGGCGGCGCGGAGAATACGGGCCCGCGGCTTGACGACGGCGGACGCGACGATCGGGGTCGCGGGTGCGGGTCATCTGACGACGGCTGGGCTCGTCGACCTGCTCGGCCGCACGACCCGACTGACGGAACTCGTGTGCCATCCGGGGGTGGGCGACCAGGCACTCGCGAGCGCGTTCCCCTGGGGGTACGGGTGGGAGGTTGAGACGGCCGCGCTGTGTGACCCCACGGTGCGCTCGGCGCTCGAGACCGCCGGCCTCACACTCGTGCGCCCGGACACGCCGACCGTCCACGAGGTCGCTCGGGGTCAGAGAGTCCCTGCGCGCTAACATGACGCGATGGGCGGGAGAGACGGTGGCCGTTGCTCGGGGGGTCGTGCCGGCTGGCTGTTCCTCGCCGGCCTGGCGGTGTATGGCCTCGCGCTCTGGGTGTGGCGCCCCGCGACGCCGTTCGAACAGGACGAGGTGCTGTTCTTGCGCGCCCTCGATCGGTACGATGTCGCCAAGCACGCGCCGCATCCGCCCGGCTATCCGCTCTACGTCGCAGTCGGGAAGGTCGTCCGGTGGGCAGTCGGAGCGCCGGAAAGCGCGCTGGAGTTGGTTGCAGTCGCGGCGTCGCTGGTGACGTTGGCGGGCGCGTGGCTACTCGCCCGCCGCCTGGGTGCGGGAAGATCAGCGGCGACGCTGGCCGCGGCGGTCACTGCGACTGTTCCGACGTTCCTCTTTCACGGCAGCGTCGGGTTCTCTGACATCCCAGGCACGGCAGTAGCCCTGCTGGCGGCGTTCACGCTGGTGATCGCCCTCGAGCGGCCGAGCATGCTCGCGTTCGGCGCCATCTTGACCGCCGCCGCGTGTGCGGTCCGCCCCCAACTCGTCCTCCTCCTGCTGCCGCTCGGGGTGGCCGCACTCGCGCTCGCGAGCCTGAAGCGCCGCTGGGGCGCGATTGCCGGCGCGCTCGCGGCGGGGGTCGCCGTCTCGCTGGCGTGCTGGCTCCCCGCCGTGCTTGTCACCGGGACAGCCCGATTCCGCCAGGCGATCCTGGATGCGGGTCGGTGGGCGGCCGAGCACGAGGCAGGGGCCCGGCTTCCGGCGGCACCCGTGGAAAGCGTCGTGCGCCACTGGCTGGTGAATCCCTGGGGTGATGCGGTCATGGCGGCCGTGTTCTGGCTTGCGGTTGCAGTGGGCGCCGCGACGTGGTGGCGGCGGGGCCGCCGACGCCTGGTCGCGGTTGCGGCGGGCTGCAGCGGGCTCTACATCGTCGCCGGCGCGTTCACGATGGAGATGGGCGAGGCGGTGCGGTACGTCCTCCCGGCGGTGCCGTTCCTCGCGCTCCTCGCCGCCGGCATCGCCGAGGCGCGCTCCCGCACGGTGGCTCGGATCTTGGTCGCTGGTCTTGCTGCCTGGTGCGTGGCCGCCGCCGTTTGGATCGCGCCGCTCGTCGGGCTGCGGGCACGGAAGCCCGCCCCGGTGTGGGAGTGCTTGACATGGGTGGCCGCGCACGCGGATCCGGCGCGCACGCTGATCGTGTTCGACGACGCTTTCCGCCCGCACGCCGGGTACCTCCTCGGCGCGCGGGGCTTCCACCTCGAGCAGCTGCGCCCGGGCGTGACGTACACGTGCCCCGTACCGGGCGGCTCCGTGCTCTTCGTGACGCGCGCCCGCCCTCAGACGGGCAACGTCCTGATCGAGCGGGACTGGGACGTTGCCGAGCTGAAGCCGTTCTCACGCGGGCTCTACGAGCGCTGCGTGGTGACCCTCCAGGCGGAAGGCTCGTCGGTGCAGTACACGGGCGGCTTCAGCGTGACTCCCAACGGTTGGGAACTGGCGCGTCAAGGCGCGGTCTCGTTGCCTGAAGGCGCTCCGGTGCAGCTGGCGCAGGTCCGGGCGGGCAACACGGCGCTGCTCCTGACCCCGGCCGGCTCGCCCCCGGTCGCCGTCCCGGCGGGCGGCGAGGCGGTCGCGCTCGTGCCGCCGGGCGCCGCCGGCGCCATGCGGCTCGAGGTGGCGGGCGGCGGGACGACCCGTTTCCCGGGCTTGCAACTGTTCCCCGTCGCCGGGGACGCGTGGCGCCAACTCGCAGCGGGAGGTGGCAGACGCATGCTCGTCGTTCCATCGGCGGCGCACGTGCAGGGGAGGTGGTCCAGTTTGTGGGTCACGGACCTGGTGCTACGGAACACCAGCACGGCAGCTCCGGTCGACGTGACGATGCGCTGGTCGCAGCGGCTTTCCTTCGGCGGCGGCTCCCTAACCCGACACGCGGTCCTCGCTCCCGGGATGACGTTGCTCCTGCACGACGTGATCGGCAAGGATTTCCACGCCCAAGGGTCTGGGGCGATGCTGTTGTCTGCCGACGGTGGGTTGGTGGCGCTGTGGGCGACGTACGACCGAAACGCGCCTCGCACGCTCACGGACCCCGCGTTCCTCGCGGCTCTCGACGGCGCGCAGACGGTGCGCCGCGGCGCCATGGTCCTGGAGTACCGGCCCGGTGCCGAAGGGGTGCGGTCGAACGCCGCGTTCTTCAACCCCTCCGACTCCGTCTGCGAGGTGAAGATCGAGGTGAAGGACCGCGAGGGCCGGCGCACGCCGTCTGGTCGCGTCGTGAGACTCCCGGCGTGGGCGTTCGAGCTGCTCGACGGCGAGCGACTCCTCGGGCCAACAGCCGGAAAGCTCAATGGGGCATTCGAAATCCGCTTCGAGGCCCCGCGGCCGGTTTACGCGTTCGTCTCGGTCGTCGCCAACGGTTCCAACCGGACACGTTACGAGTTTGCCGGCCTCGGAGAGGGAAAGTAGGCCGATCGCCCTCGTCACGCCTGCCCGTCTCCCGTGGCACCTCGGCCCCTCGGCGCCGGCGTCTCTGCCACCCACGACCCACGAACCACATCCCACGGTCTCTCCGGACCCCTGGCCCCGGGTTTCTACCGGCCTACATGCTCCTTCTGTACTGGCCGCCGACCTCGTAGAGGGCGTGGGTGATCTGGCCGAGGGAGCAGGAGCACACGGTGCGCAGGAGCTCGGCGAAGAGGTTGCCGCCGGCGCGCGCGGTCGCCTGCAGGCTGTCGAGCGCCTCCGCGCTCGGTCGCCGCCAGGGTGCGTCGGCAAGACCGGGATCCGGGGTTCCGGGTTTGGCGTTCGGATCCCTGTCCGCGCTGGACGTCGCATCCGTCACGAGCCCCGAGCCCCGAGCCCCGAGCCCCGAATGCCGTGCCTGGAAGTCGGCGACGTGTGCGAGGCGCGCGTCCTTCTCCTCCTTGGTGGCGCGGGTCAGCGCCGACGCCTCGAGGACGTTGGCGTCACGGCTCGGGTCGAGGAAGGTGTTGACGCCGACGAGCGGATACTCGCCGGAGTGCTTGAGGCGCTCATAATGCAGCGACTCCTCCTGGATGCGGGAACGCTGGTAGCCGGTCTCCATCGCGCCGAGCACGCCGCCGCGCTCGGCGATGTGCTCGAACTCCTCGAGCACGCGGCGCTCGACCTCGTCGGTGAGCCACTCGAGGAACGCCGAGCCCTGCCACGGG
>JAJXUY010000096.1 GCA_021782525.1 Acidobacteriota bacterium
GGCCGACCAGCTCGCGGTCGGCGAGGAGGTGCTGGAGGACCTCGGGGTCGAGCCGAAGCGGTGCATCGTGGCGCTCAACAAGGTCGACCGAATCGACGGCCCGCCGCCGGCCCCGCCCGGCCGCGCGACCGTCGCGATCTCGGCGCTCACCGGGGAGGGCCTCGATGAGTTGCGCGCTGCGCTCGCCGCCGCCGTGCTCGCGCAGCCGGGCCTCGAGGTGTTGCGCTTCCCGGTCGAGGGGGGGGAGGCGCTGCAGCGCGCGCTGCGCGAGGAGATCGTCGTCGCCCGCCGCTTCTCGGCGTCCGGGATCGAGCTCGTCGTGCGCCGCCGCTGAGGCGCCGGCGGACGGCGTCGCCGCGGTGCGACGCACATGCTGGCCACGCTGCGAGCGCGCGAGAGATCGTCGTGAGCGGGCCTGCCGCACACCCGCGCTATCCGGTTGCCGATGTAGACGCTAGAATGCCGCTCAAGAAGGACGCGAAACAATGCCACCGCCCGTTCGTTTCGGCCCCTATGAGATCGTCGCGCCGATCGGTGCCGGCGGCATGGGCGAAGTGTACCGGGCGCGCGACACCCGGCTCGGCCGTGAGGTCGCGGTCAAGGTATTGCCTGCGGCGCTTGCCAGCGATCCCGAACGCTTGCGGCGGTTCGAGACGGAAGCTCGCGCCACGGCGGCGCTCTCCCACCCCAACGTCCTCGCGGTCTTCGACCTCGGCACGCACGAAGGCTCGCCCTACCTGGTCGAGGAGCTTCTCGAGGGTGAGACGCTGCGAGAACGACTGAGCGCCGGACCGTTGCCGCCGCGCAAGGCGGTTGAGCTGGCTCTGCAGGTCGCGCACGGCCTCGCCGCGGCGCACGACAGGGGCATCGTCCACCGCGACCTCAAGCCGGAAAACCTCTTCATCACCCGGGACGGCATCGTCAAAATTCTCGACTTTGGCCTGGCGAGGCTCGTGGCGCCCGAGACCGATGGCACGCTGCACGAGGCGCCGACGGAGATGGAGTGCACCGAGCTCGGTGCCGTCCTCGGGACGATGGGTTACATGGCGCCCGAGCAGCTCCGGGGTCAGCACGTGGATCACCGCGCCGACATCTTCGCCTTTGGTTGCGTGCTCTACGAGATGCTGTCGGGCCGACCCGCGTTCCGGCACGACACGCGCGCCGACACGATCTCCGCGCTCCTGCACGCCGACCCGCCGCCTCTGGCTGACTCGGGGCGTGACATTCCCACGGGCCTTGACCGGATCGTGCATCACTGCGTGGAGAAGCGGCCTGAGGATCGGTTCTCCTCGGCGCGCGATCTCGCCCTGGCCCTGTCAGCGCTCTCGGAGGCCGGCGACATGAGGCCAGGTGTGGAGAGCGCGATTGCACGCCCACGGCTCCAGGGCCGCCGGGTTGCCGGCCTCGCGACGGGCGCCACCGTGTTGCTGCTCGCGGTGGCCCTTGTGGTCTGGCTCTCGAAGGGGAGGACGGCCGCAGCCGAGCCGATCCGATCGCTCGCGGTGTTGCCGCTGGCCAACCTGTCGGGCGATGCGAGCCAGGAGTATTTCGTGGACGGCCTCACCGAGGAGCTGATCGCCGACCTGTCGAAGATCAAGGCGCTAAAGGTCATCTCGCGAACCTCGGTCATGCAGTACAAGGGCGTGCAGAAGCCCCTTCCGGAGATCGCAAAGCAACTTGGTGTAAGCGGGATCATCGAAGGATCGGTCCTGAAGGCCGGTCATCAGGTGCGAATCACGGTGCAGCTGGTCAACGCGTCCACCGACACCAACCTGTGGGCGAAGAGCTACGACCGCGACCTGCGCGATGTGCTGACCCTGCAAGAGGACGTGTCGAAGGCCATCGCCCGCGAAGTCAGCGCCACGGTGACTCCTGCCGAGCAGAGCAGGCTGTCGTCCGCCGGGCCCGTCGACCCGGAGGCGCATGAGCTCTACCTGATGGGGCGGTTCCACTGGTGGAAGCGCACCGGGCCGGACTTGGCCCGTGCGATCGACGAGTTCGGGCAGGCGATCGCTCGCGACCCGAACTATGCCGCCGCGTACGCCGGCCTGGCCGACGCCTACGTGATCAGCGCCGACAACGGATTTCAACCCCCCGCGGTGGGGAGGGACCAGGCCAGAGCGGCGGCGCTGAAGGCCGTGGCCCTGGACGACTCGTTGGCCGAGGCGCACGTCGCCCTCGGCAACGTCTACGACAACTACGACTGGGACTGGGCGCGCGGGGAGGCGGAGTTCCGTCGTGCCATCGAGCTGGATCCCAACTCCGCCCTGGCGTATTTCTTCTATGGGGCACATCTGTCCACCGTTCGGCGCAACGACGAAGCCGTTGTCGCAGGCCTGCACGCGCGGGAGCTCGACCCACTCGGCACCAGGATCAACGCCGTTCTCGCTGCCATCTTCTACACTGCGCGCCGTTACGACGAGGCGACCGCGGCAGGCCGCCGGGCGCTCGAGCTCGATCCCAACGACGACATGGGGCATCTGATCCTGGCCGAGGTGTGCCTTCGGAAGGGGATGCCTACCCAGGCGGTGGCCGAGTTGGAGCGGTTGCGCGGGAGCGATGACGCCGCCGTCCTGGTCGGTGCCTATGCCGCTGCGGGGAGAATGGCCGACGCTCGCCGCCAGCTCGCCGCAATCATGGACGAATCGCGGCGCCGCTACGCCCACGCGTATCTCCTGGCTGTGGCCCACGTCGGGGTTGCCGGTGATGACGAGATCTTTGCCTGGCTGGATAAGGCGTACCAGGAGCGCGATCTCGACCTCCCCTGGGGAACGGCCGACCCGATGTGGGACCGGGTACGCTCAGACCCGCGCTTCGTGGACCTGCTGCGACGCATGCACCTCTGAGCGGTCCGGGGCCTCCTGCCGCTGGCTGTGAGGCGCTGCAGCGGACGCCGCGCGAGGAGATCGTCGTCGCCCGCCGCTCCTCGGCCGCCGGAATCGAACTCGTCGTGCGCCGCCGCTGATGCGCCGGCGGGATTGCTCAGCCGCCCGCCGGGACGAGCGCCTCGACGAGGCCGTTCATCCGCTCATCGGCCTGCAGCAGGCGGACCTCTGCGAACCCGGCCGCCTCGAGCCCGCCGCGGATCTCGGCGAACGAGTACGTGCCGCCGCCCTCGGTGCCGACCAGCATGTCGACCGCGAACAGCGCGCCGCGCAGCGGGCGCGTGTGGTCCGGGCTCATCACGTGGTCGCGGACGATCAGCCGGCCGCCGGGGAGGAGCGCCTGGCGGACCTTGCGGAACAGCGCGACGTTCTGCTCGGCGCTGTTCTGGTGGATGATCGCAAAGAGCAGCGCGAGGTCGTGGCCCGGCGGCAGCGGGTCGCGGTAGAAATCGCCGGCGAGGCACGTCACGCGGTCGGCCACGCCGGCCGAGCGCAGACGCCGGCGCGCGATCTCGATCACCGGTGGCAGGTCGAACAGCGTCGCCCGCAGGCCGGGACAGGCCGCGAGGAACGCCTCGGTGTAGGTGCCGGACGCGCCGCCGACGTCGAGGAGGCGGGCGGCGTCATCGGGCCTGACGGCCGCGACGACGGCGGCGGCCATCGGCGCCGCGACTGCGTGCATCGCCGCGATGAACGCCTCGCGGTCGCGCTCGCGCTGCGCCGGCTCCGGTCGGTCGGCCGGCCGTCCTGTCGCGACGACGTCGGTGAGGGCGGACCAGCGCCGCCACAGCGCGACCGAGTGCCGCAGCATCGGCGCCACGCCGCGCTCCGAGCCCTCGTTCAACAGCGCGGCCACCTCCGGAGGGCAGCGGTAGGCGCCGTCGTGCTTGTCGAGCAGCTCGAGGGCCGCGAGCGCGTCGAGCAGGACCGCTGTCGCGCGCGGGTCGGTCCCGAGGGCCGCGGCCAGGTCGGTGGCGGTCATCGTGCGGCCGGCCAGTGGTGTGAAGACGTCGAGCTCGACCGCGGTGAGGAGCACGCGGGACTCCATGAACGCCCGGCCGAGGCCGAGGATCGCGTCGGATGTCATCGCCGTCATGTCGTCCCCCTTAGCGCGCGACGCACCCAGGTCGCCGCGCGAGTCTACCGCCGCCCCGGGGCCGGAGGGCGGCGGCCGGCCAGGCCACGACGCGGTGCGTTCGCCAGCAAGGAGCCCGGACCGCCGCGAAGCCATGGTGCTCCCGGGTCCGGGGGAGGTGGCCGGTGCAGACCACGATCGAGCCGTACAGGAGCCGGGTCGTGGAGCCGACGCTCATGACCACGCGCGAGGCGCGCGAGCGGTTCATCCGCGAGGCCGGGTACAACCCGTTCCTGCTCAATGCCGAGCAGGTCCTCATCGACCTCGTCACCGACTCGGGCGTGTCGGCGCTGTCGGCGAGGCAGTGGTCGGCGATGCGCGGCTCCGACGAGTCGTTCACTGGCCCGCGCAGCGTCTACCGGTTCCGCGAGGCGGTGCGCGCCCGGGTCGGACACGCGTTGGTGATCCCGTGCCACCAGGGAGGCCGGCCGAGCACCCGCTCGCGCGCGCCGCGCGTGCTCCTCCGGGACGTGACCGACGCCCGCAGTGACGAGCATTGCTCTACGACTGAAGGCGAATTGGCATCAGGCGAGGGCGCGGACGCTCAGCTCGTCAACCACGCCAGAGCCTCCGCCTCCGTGGCGCAGGCCTTGGTGTGCTTCGCGCCCGACGCCGCGAGGAACCCCTGCAGGAGCATGTTCTTCAGGCCGGTGATGCCGATGACCGCGTGGCGGGCGTTCCTTCTGGAGTAAACGTCTTTGCCGTACTGCTTCGCCTTGCTCATGAACTCGGGTCCGATCCCGCAGCTCTCGAGGTTGGTCGGGGCGAGCAGCAGGTCCGACGAGCTCTCGACGATCCGGGCGGCCTCGTCGAGCCGGGCGATCATGTCCTCCTGCGTACGGCAGTCACGGTAGTCGACGTAGAGGGTCTTGTGGCCGGTGTGATTTCTCCATGAAACCGACGTGACCCTTGCCTCCTCTTGCTGGCCCCGCCCAGCCCGATCGGGTCGCACCATAGTCGATCGTTGCAGCTTGCTTCCGACTCACGGCGCGGCGAGACGGTACACGCCGCCGACCTCGCGCGTCTTGGCGGCGGCGATCTCGGCGCGGAACGCGCGCGCCTCGGCCGCGGTCGCGAAGCCGCCGACCACGACGCGGTACCACGTCCCATTCGCTCCAAGATCGACGAGCAGCGCGTACGCCGGGCGCCCGAGGTCGTGCCCGAGCCTGGCGGCGTCGGCGGTCGCGTTGTCGCGGTTGCGGTACGAGGCGAAGTGCACCACGAACGCCGGGCCGTGGCCGGTCCAGTCGGGGGAGCGCATCACTTCGACGCCTTCGGCGGTCTCGGGCCGGGCCGGGGTGGAAGCGGCCTCCGGGGTCGGCTGCACCGCGGCCGGCGTTGGCTCGGGCGCGGCGGGTGCGGCCTCGGGTGCAGCCGGCGTGGTCGTGCCCGCGGGGGTCGGCCCGGGCATCGCCTGCGCGGCGGTGGCCGCAGCGGGCTCCACGGGCGTCGGCGCCGCCGCGTCGGGTTGGCGCTCGCCGGCGCCCGGCCGCTCGGCCGGAGACGATGACTGGTCGACGGGCGATGCGGTTCGGCTCCCCGTCAGGCCGGGCCAGAGGATGACGACGATGACCACCGCGGCGAGCACGGCGAGCGCCGCCATCCCGATTCGCAGCACCGAGAACGATGGGCCGCCGCCTCGCGGCGCCGGCTCGGGTTCGACCTGCGCCGCCGGCTCCGCCCGGCGAAAGACGTCCTCGAACGAGACCGGCGCTTCACCCGGCCCGGGCCCGGACGCCGGCTCGGGGTGCACGTCGAACGGCGCAGCGGCGGGAGGCGCGGCGCTTGCAGCCTCGGGCACCGCCGGTTCCGGGGTGGACGCAAACGGTGCGGCCGGTGGAGGCGGCGGCGGCGCAGGATCGGTCGCTGCGCTCGCGCGGGTCTCCGGCTCGGGCTGCGGCGCGGGCGGGACCGGCCGGGCGCTTCGTTCGGGGTCGAACGTCTCCACGGGCCGAGCGCCGAGGGAGGGGTGCAGCGACCTCGGGTGCGAGACCTCGAGGATCGCGCGGGCCTGCTGGACGAGCTCCCCGAGCTCAGCCGGTGGCTCGCCCCGCCGGGTTCGCCTCGAGTCCTCGCCGCAGACGCGCAGCGCCGTCTGGAAGAGCTGCGCCTGCGGAATCCCGGCGTTGCGGTACTCGGCCGCGAGCCGGTTGAACAGCTCCGAGACCGGGACCACCTTGGCGGCGCCGGGGCTCATCGTGTCAGCCCTTCACCCGAGCTCGGCGCCCGGTCATCCCGGCAGCTTCTCCCAGTCGGACTCGGGGGCGTCGGCCGCGATCGCCAGGCTGCCGTTCGAGCCCGCGTAGACCGGATCGTCGACCGCCCGCACCACGCCGCCGCCGACCTCGGAGAGCGCCGCCTCGAGCGCGGACGCGAGGTTCGGGATCTGCGAGCCGCCCCCAGCCAGGATGATGT
>JAJXUY010000001.1 GCA_021782525.1 Acidobacteriota bacterium
TGCGACGAGCACCCCGGCGCCGCCCACGCCGACCGCGACCGCGACCCCGACACTGACGCCGGCTCCGACACGCACGCCGACGCCGCCGCCGACCCCGACCGCGATCGCCACCGCGACCGCGCCGCCGACGCCGACCGCGACCGCGACCCCGACACTGACGCCGGCTCCGACACGCACGCCGACGCCACCGCCGACCCCGACCGCGATCGCAACCGCGACCGCGCCACCCACGCCGACCGCGACCGCAACCCCGACGCTGACGCCGGCTCCGACACGCACGCCGACGCCGCCGCCGAGCCCGACCGCAACCGCGACGCCGACCCCGACCGCGACGCGCACCACGACCCCGCCACCCACGCCGACCGCGACCGCCACACCAACCGCGAGCGCAACGCCGACGCCCACACCGGCTGCGAGACGGCTCGTCGGCGCGTTCACGTACTCGCCGACGTCACCCAGGCCGGGGGAGATGGTGCAGTTCACCGACACCTCGACCGGTGCCACGAGCTGGGCCTGGGATTTCGGCGACGGCAGCCAGTCCATGATGCACAACCCTACGCACGCCTACTCGGTCGCCGGCAAGTACACCGTGGTGCTCTGGGTGAGCAACGGCGTCTCCTATGTCAGCGCGTCGAAGGTCCTCACTGTAGGCCAGCACGCGGAGGTCCGCCGGCACATCTCCTCGTGGTAGGTGCCGGCGCCGGAGGCTCTACGGTGCTCGCCCCGACGGCGGAACTCAACGACCCAAGGCGAGGGTGGAGTTCGGTGCGGTGAGGCCGCCGCAGCGGTGGGCTGCGGCGCCTCGCCGGGCGCGGCTCACCGCTTCGGCACCGCGAGGCACGCCTCGATGCCGCCGGCGAAGCGCCGCACCATCTCCTCAAGCGAGAACTCGGTGCTGGAGGCCAGAGCCGCGGCCGACATCTCGCGCAGCTGCACCGGATCCTGGAGCAACGCCACGACGGCGCCTCCGTACGCCTCCGCGCCGTCGCCTGTGAGGAGCCCGTTGACGCCGTCTCTCAGGTAGGCGATCTCCGGGCTGTGGAGGGCTTTGGAGGTCGTCACCAGCGGCACGCCCGCGGCGAAGGCGTCCAGGATGTGGAGGCCGACGAGCCCGGGGTTGAGGGCGACGTCCGCGAGGCGGAAGAACGGGGCTCTGTCGCCGCCGAGGCGAACGCCGGCGAGACGCAGCCAGTCCCGCTTCCGGGCGGCGGCCTCGAGGACGGGCCGGCTCGGCCCGTCGCCGACGACGACGAGGGTGAACCCGGGGACCCTGGCGCGGATGTAATCGCCCGCGGCAACCAGGAGGTCGAGCCGCTTCTCCGGGTAGAGGGACCCGCAGAACAGGCCCACGGGCCCGGGCCCCCCCGACGTCCACGTGCGCCGGACCTCGGCGAGGGCCTCCTCCGACACCGTCTCCACCACCTTCCGGAAGCCCGCGGTGTCGATGGCGTTGTTCAGGCACGTGATCCTGCCGCCGGGGAAGCCCGCGTCCCGCAGCAGCCGCACGGTCAGGCTCGTGTACGCGAACCACCAGTCCACCCGGTGGAGGAAGAGCCGCTTCCACCGCTCCCGCAGACCGTGAGGGCTCGTGCTCTGCAGGTTGATGCCGTGGCCCCAGTAGGCGACGCGGCCCGCGCGCCGCCGGCTCGAGAGGAGGACCGGATAGTTCGAGAGGATCCGGTTCTCCTGCACCACGATGAGCAAGTCGGCGTCGCGCAGCCCGCGCGGCATCGGCTGCCAGAAGACGTCCACCCCGGCGACTCGCCACCACCGGTTCGTGACCCGATCCGCCCACTCGAGCCGCCCCTCGTCCCGCTTGGACCTCTCGAACGGCGATGCCTGCCCGTGAACCAGGCGGAACTCGACGCCGTCGCGGCCCAGCGTCTCGCGCAGGCGCTCGAAGAGGCCGCACCGGTAGTGGACCAGGCGAGGTTGTAGCGTGACGACGAGAGGCGGCCTCATGGCACCACCGGAGCGGCGCGCCGCTCGTGCGGTTGTCGGCACCGGGCGCAGGCGGCGCTGCGGCTCAATCGGCCCGGCCGGCTCCGCCCGTGCCCGGGCGTCCGGCGGTCGCGGCGGTCCGCCGCACGATGCCGCAAGTCCTCTGCGGTCAGGGTCATGCGGCGCGTCCATTGCGGGAGGGACGCTCCGCTCGGGGCGACAGCCCGGCCAGCGCAATCTCCAAACGGGCCGGATCGGGCTCGGGCCTGCCGCCGCACAGCGTCCAGCGGTTCAACGCCACGCGCGGGACCGCGAACGCCCCTCGGCGCCACGGTTGCCTCCACGTCTGGACGGCGCCCCGGAACCCGGCGTCCCGCGCGGCCGCCAGCTCCCGGTCCCCGAAGACGCCGTCGGGGTAGGCGAACCAGGCGTGCTCCTCGCCGCACAGATCCCTGACGTCGGCCAAGGAGCCGGCCACCTCCTCCCGGAGTGCGGCGTCGTCGAGCCAGGTGAGCAGCGGGTGCGTCCGCGTGTGCGCGCCGAACTGGATTCCGTCCGCCGCCATCTCGCGAATCTCCTGCGGCGAGAGGAAGACCCGGCCTTGAGCGCCCAGCGGGCCCGCGACCTCGTCCAGCACCTGCAGGATCCGCTCGCGCTCGCGGTTCGTGGCGGCCATGAACGCCGCTACCAGTGCGTTCTCGTCGATCCTTCCTCCGCCGTTCTCGCAGCTCGGCAGGATCGACTCGAGTCGCCGGGCCGCGTGCGTTCCGCCTTCCTGAGCCCTCCTCGCTTGCACGCGGAGCCGATCCCACCACAACAACTTGCTCGTCCCCACATGCTCGGTCACCAGAAAGATGGTGGCGGGAATCCTGCGGTCGGCGAGGATCGGGAATGCGTGCCTGTAGATGCCTCGGTACCCGTCGTCGAAGGTCACCGCAGCCAGGCGGGGGTTCCGTGAGAGGAACACCTCCTCCAGGGTCGCGAACCGGAAGCGCCGCGCCAAGCGGGTCAGTACCCATTCCAGGACGCTGGGCTCGATCCGCAGCAGAGGATCCGGTGGCATCGCGTGAGGGCTGCCGTCGGGCGTGACCTCGTGGAAGGTCACGACCAGGGGTACGCGACGCCGTGCGACCCCCGCCCATGCCCTGGCCAGCCCCGCCTCGACGAGGAGCTTCTTCGTCAAGCGTTTCAGAGTGCCGTCGGGTCGCCGGTTCGTTTGCGCCTGGCCGGTCGTTTGAGCCATCACGCCTCCTCCTGTGGAGATCCCGCGAAGCGGTCCCGCCGCAACAGCTCACGCAACGTCGCAGTGCTCCTCTCCGCGGAGAAGCGCTCGCACACCCGCTGCCGCGCGGCAGTTCCCATGCGCTGTCGCAACCCCGCGTCGAGGAGAAGACGCTCGATTGCGTCCGCCGCCGACCGTGGGTCGCGCTCCCTCACCAGGAGACCGGTCTCGCCGTCCACGACGGCCTCCGGGATGCCGGAGATGCTCGTGGACACGACCGGGAGCCCGACCGCCATCGCCTCCAGGATCACGGTCGGGAAGCCGTCGCGGTAACCCGCGACGTGCGTCTCCGCCATCAGCGCGAAGACTTCCGAGGAGGCCAGGGCCACGTAGACCTCGTCGTGCGACGCGGCGCCCGGCGCCCTCACCACCCCGGCGAGCCTATAGCGCGCCACCAGGCGGTCGAACTCGGCACGCCCAGGGCCTTCCCCCAGCACGAGGAGCTCGAAATCACGTCCGCGGTCTCGGAGGGTCGCGCAAGCCTCCAGCAGCGTCCCGTACCCCTTGCAGCCGACGAGGCTCCCGACCGAGACGATGCGGAGCCTCCGCCCGGAACCGGGGCGTTGCGCCTCCGACCGAAGCCGGTCCGCCAGCTGGAGCTCCCAGCCGTCGATGCCGTTCGGGACGGTCCGCAGTTTGTCCGAGTACAGGAAACCCGTGACGCTGTCGAGGTACCGGCGGGAGTAGTCGCAGACGCACGCCACGAACCTCGCGCGCCGCACCTTGCGCTCGAGCAGGACCGGCCGGACAAAGATGTCGCCCGAGGCGTGGGCCGTGAACGAGAACGGGACGCCGCTCAGTAGGCTCGCCGCCAGACCTACGTTCGCGCCGGCCGTGAAGTGGGCGTGAATGGCGCCGATCCGGCGCCGCCGCAACGTCCCTGCGAACGCGGCCCCGCAGAGGAAGTGGTACGCCAGGCGCGAGCCCGTTCCCGGGTCGAGCCGCACCGCCTCCCGCAGATAGGTCGCCAGCGTCCGCGGGTATCCCGCTGGGTTGCGGAGAAAAGTCGCGACGTTCGCGGGGACCAGGCGTGCGAGGCCCTCCGGGCGGGAGTAGAAGCGGTCCGCCGACCCGACGGTGTCCCCGAGCCGGCCGCGGACCGCGGTTCGCGGGCGGCGCAGAGCGTAGACCTCGACCCGCAGCCCCGCCTTGCGCAGGCCGGCGATCTCGCGGTGGATGAACGTCTCGGTAGAGGCCGGAAAGGTGGCCAGAAAGTAGCCGACGGCCGGCCCCTGCGGGGGGTTGATCCCGGCGTTCATGCGCTCGGGTCCGTCCCAGGCGGCCCCGGACCGTAGGCGGTGCGTGAGCGACCACGCGCGCCGTCCCTCCCGGCCTCGCCCATCTTCGGCTGATCGCCGCCGATCCGCCCGGGCCTTCGGTGAAGCGGCTTCCAGAACCTCGACGAGACGGAAAGGACGGCATCCCAGACCTGGCGCGCGTCCCGAACCCTCGGCAGCACAGCCGCGGCGAGCGTGCAGCTCTCCGCCCGCACGAACTCCCGCAGGAACAGGATGGCCACGAGCACGTGCGACGCAACCGCCGCCACGCTGGCTCCGAGAATTCCCCAGCGCGGCAGGAGAGCGACGTTGAGCGCGACGTCGAGGACCGCCGCCGCACCGAAGTACGAGATACCGGCCGCCGGCTTTCCGCGCGCCGACGTGTGGGGCCAGGTGACCTCGATGGTGCTCGCGACGATGGTCCCGATCAGGAGCAGCCGAAGTGGCCAGACCGCGCCGCTGAACGGCCGCCCGAAAAGGCCTACGACCAACGGGCCGCTCAACGCCGCCGTCGTGAGCCCGGCGAGCGCCGCGACGAGGAACGTCTTGCGGACGACCCTCGGGCCCGCCCCGCGCCCGAGACGGCCGCTGGCGAACTCCGGCAGAAGAGTGTTCCCGATCTCGCGCGAGATCCGCGAGACGACCTCGGACAGCGCGACGGCGACCGAGTAGACGCCCAGGGCGCGACTGCCGAGCATGCCGGCGACGAGGAAGAAGTCGAGGCGGGTGGTCAGGTACTCGACGACGCCCGTCCCGTACTGCTTCACCCCGAAGCCGAAGCTCGCCCGCAAGAGCTGCAGCGACGGCGCGGTCTGAAAGCCGTCCAGCCGGGCGATCGCGGCCTCCACGGCGACCACCCAGGCGATCTGTCCGGCGGCGAAGGCCCTGACGAACGACTGCCACTGCGCCATGTGGATGAGGGCCAGCGTCGCGTACCCGAGAAACGGCAGCAGCATGCTGCCGACGAACTGGACCTTCGCCCCCGCGTACCGGCGAGTGGCGAGCAGATACTGGCGCTGCAGAAGCTGCAGGAACATCACCGGACTCAAAACGACGGCGGCCGCCAGCGTCACCGGGTCCCAACCCGCCGCCGGGGCCACGCCCATGATCGCCGTGCCTCCGTAGAAGAGAAGCGCGGCCGCGAGGCCGAGCGGCAGCGCGAGAAGCCGTGCGTTGGGCATGAAGTGGGCGAGCTGCCGCGGGTCCTTGGCGACGACGTAGAGCTGGCCCGTGCCGATCCCGAGGTGCGCGATCACGGCGAGGGCGGACACCGCCTCGACGAAGAGGCTGAGGGCCCCCTTCCCGGCCGGTCCTAGGACGCGGGCGACCAGGATCCCCGATGCAAACGCCACGGCGTGGCCGACGTAAGCGAGGACGACGGCGCCCCCGACCCGTGCTCCCAGCGAGGAGGCATCGCGCGGCATCCGTCACGCTTTCAGAAGCGGTCGTTTCGCGCTCGCACCGGAGGCGGTACCACGCGGCGCGAGTTGTTCTCCCAGTGGCCGGCCAAGATCGGACGCCGGGACCCCTTCGCTCGACACGGCGCTTCCCCGCCGGCGGACATCGCGCGCGCACGGTCCGGGGACGTGCGGACCCCCCGGGCCCTTTGGGGCCGGTGCCCGGCGCCCGGACCGCGGGGCCCCGACGCCGTCCCGATGGCGGTTGTCAGCCACCGGCACGCTCCCTCGTGGCGCCGGCAAGCAGGCCCATGGGCCCGAAGAAGAGGCAGTTCTGGAAAGGCTCGTGGAGGGTGATGAAGAGACCGTTGAAGAGGTAGGCGACCGACAGGGCGAGGACCAGGGCCGTCCCGCGCGAGCCCAGCACGAGTTGCGCACCCCGGAACCCGTCCCGCATCACGAGCCAGAGGGTCGCGCCGTAGAGGAGAAGGCCGACCCCGCCCAGCTCGACAAGTACCCTGAGGAACTGGTTGTGGGCGACGTTCCCGGGCACGCTTCTCGTGCGGTCGCTGAGTTCGTCCATCGAGTCGCGGAAACTCCCGACCTCGGCCTTGAACTGGGCGAAGCCGAACCCGAACAGCGGCCTCTCTGAGGCCATTCGCAACCCCGCAGCCCAGACGTTGAAGCGGAACCGCACCGTCTCGGTGTCGACGGCGCGCTCTCTGGCAAAGCGGCCAGGAGCGGCGACAATGGTGGCGGCCAGGAGGGCGACGATGCTCAGGCGGACGACCGTGGTGCGGCTCCGCACTCCCGGACCGCCCGCGAACGACAGCGCCCCGGCGGCCAGGAGAGCGCTCAGCCACGGCCCCCTCGTGTAGCACACGAAGATTCCTGCGATCATGGGAACGACTGCCACCGATCCGAGCGCGCGCCGCCACGCGGACCCGGTCCAGGCGAAGCCGACGCAGAGGACGGCCGTGAGCGTCAGGGCGAGGCCGTTGAACGCCGGCTGCATCTGCGGGCCGCCCGCGCGGCCGCTCTCGAGCCAGTCGTTCACGGCAGGGTCCACGATCCAGGCCGGCCTGATGAGTGAGTGCGCCCCGACGGCCTCGAGGATCGAAACCGACGCGATGTACACCCCGAGCGCCACCAGGACACCGAGCGGTACGACGAGGTCCGGGAGCCGCCGCGTCCCGGCGGCCAGGATCACGAAGAGGAGCAGAGGGATCCCCAGGCTGCGCAAGAGCGCCGCGAACGTCGCCCGGTCGAGCTGACCAAGGACCTGACTCACGGCCAGCGCATAGACGAGCAGCGAGCCCGCGAGGACCCCCGCGGCATCCAGCCGCGGGCGCCGGCGTGCGGCCATCTGCGAGAACGCGAAGGCGAGGATGAGGCCGGCGACGGCGAAGTTGTCCGGCCGCTCGTTGAACGAGCCCCAGCCCGAGAAGTGACGCGGCGAGTAGACAGCGGCGCCGGCCAGGTAGAGCGCCACACCTGTCGCGGGCTCGACGGCCCCCATGGCCGTCGTCAGGGTCACCCAGCCGGCCTTTGCCACGGTCGAAGCCGGCCCCGCTTCGAATGCGGCGACGGCCAGGAAGCCGATCGCGCACGCCGTGATGGCCGCTACGGCCGGGCGCTTGTCCGTGCGGTGGCGCGCCGCCGGCGCGTCGTACCTCTCGGTGCAATGCGACCAGCCCGCGGGCTCGGCGGCGCGGCTCAGCACGCCCCTCTGCCTCTCAGAACGGCCGGCACCGTCTTGAGGACGATCTCGAAGTCGAGACCGGGCGACCAGTTGTCGATGTACTGGAGATCGAGCTCCATCCAGTGGTCGAACTCGATCTGGTGACGGCCGTTGACCTGCCAGAGGCACGTCAGGCCCGGCTTCATCGCGAAGCGGCGCAGCTGCCAGCCGCTGGGAATCCGCTCGACGTCCCGCAATGGGAGAGGCCGCGGTCCGACGAGGCTCATCTGCCCGGCGAGCACGTTGAACAGCTGCGGCAGCTCGTCGAGGCTCAGCTTCCGGAGCAGGTGGCCGACACGGGTGACGCGCGGGTCCTCCCGGATCTTGAACGCCGCTCCGTGCACCTCGTTGCGCGCCTCGAGCGCCGCCTGCCGGGCCTCCGCGTCCCTGACCATGCTGCGGAACTTCCACATCCGGAATTTCCGCCGTCCGAGCCCTACGCGCTCCTGGCCGAAGAACACGGGCCCCGAGGAGTCCAGCTTGATCGCGACGGCGATGAGCAGCAGGAACGGCGCGATGGCGGCCAGCGCCACGACGGCGCAGACCGCGTCCACCACCCGCTTCTCGAGGAGACCCAGCGATGGGGCTGCCGACTCGGCGAGGTTCACGACCGGGATCTGATCGATATAGTCCAGGTTCGCCCGCGCCAGCCGGAGGTCGAAGAAGTCGGCGGGCATGCGGACGGTGAGGCCCGACTGGGAGGCGGCGCCGACGATCCTGGAGATCGTCTCGTACTGCGACTTCATCGGCAGGCAGATCATGACCTCGTCGACCTCGGGCCGATTCAGGATCTCCACTGCGTCGTCGAGCCGGCCGAGGAGCTTCTCCGGGGCGCCGTGCAGTGCGCTCCGGGGCGGCGGCACGTCGTCGATGTACCCGAGCAGGAGGTACCCGAGTTCCGGCCTCTTCCAGATCTCGGCCCCCAGCTGCGCTCCTCGCCGCCCGCACCCCACGATCACCAGGTTGCGGAGGCTGCGTCCGTTGCGGCGAACCTCGCCGAGGGCGACGCGGAGGACGCCCCTCGTCAGGACCGTGCCGAGGAGGCACGTCACGAAGAACACCGCGAGGAAGCGACGGTCCACGGCGATCAGGTGGAGGACGCCGGAGAGGGCGGCGAGCACGACCGTGCCCAGGGCCACCGCTTTCGTGATCTCCCACCACTCCGACCCCAGCAGCCTGACGTGCTGCGTCTTGTACAGTCCCTGGGCCCTCAAGATCACGTGCCAGAACACGGCGAACCCCAGGAACAGGAGCGCGTTCGAAACCTTGACCCTGACGGCCAGGAACTCCGTCGGGTCGTTCGGGCTCGCCAGGTCGGCCGACACCAGGAGCGTCAGGCCGAACGCCACGGCCATGGCGCAGAGGTCGGCCGCACGAAATGCGTCGAGAAGGAGCCGTCGCCTGAGGTTCTGCATGACCCGGGTCCCTTGCGCCTCACCGTTTCCCGCGTGCCTCCTACAGCAGCTCGTAGAGCGCCTGCGGAATGTGGAAGCGCCGGCGGTTCAGTACCGCGCCCAGCAGTCGCGCGCCCGACTCCTCGAGATTCCGCTTGGCCTGATCGGCTACCTGCCACCGCGTTCTCTCCGCCTGAACGACCAGCACCGTAGCTTCCATCAGCGATCCGAGGATGCCGGCGTCGCTGTAGACGGTCGCGGGCGGAGCATCCGCGATCACCCAGTCGTACCTCTCGCGCAGGCCCTCGAGAGCGGCGCGCAATTGCGGCGAGCTGAGGATCTCCGTCGGATGGCTCGCGGGCCGCCCGCAGGTGACGAGAGGGACCGGTGTGCCGTTACCGTTGCGCACGACCGCGTCGAGCGCCAGCCCGCGTACCACCACTTCGGTCAACCCGTCGCCGCGCTCGACCGCGAACGCCTTGTGCTGGCTCGGTGTCCGCAGGTTGGCGTCAAGCAGAACGACGTGCTTCGCACCTTCTCTCGCGAGGAGGATCGCGAACTCACGCGCCACCGTGCTGGTCCCCTCGCCGTGGGTCGCACTGACGAAGAGGAGCGTCCCGCGCGATTCCGCCCCGCAGCGCGCCTGGGCGGTGTGGAGCACGCGCTGGTAGCCCTCGGCAACCAGGTCCACCGAGGCGGCTCCGTGCGACGCGACCGGGAGCAGCGATCGTCGCGACGCCTCGAGCGCCTCGCCGCGCTTCAACGCTTCGTAGATGCGACTCACGATGCGCCTCCCAGCCGCAGGAGAGCGCGCCAAGGCGAGCGCCGCCGCCCGAACGGCGCCCTCGCCTCCAACGCCGCACGGTTGCCGCACCGCCACTCCAGGCCGAGGTCGCGAATCGCTTCGTCGACCAGGGCCTCGCTGACGTGGTCGCGGTTTGCGCCAAACGCGTTGACCAGAGCCTGCTCGCAGACGATGTTGATGATGCGCGGAGTGCCCCCGCTCGCCAACCAGACCTTGAGCAGGGCTCCACGCGTGAACAGGCGCATGTCGTGCCCGCCCGCGACGCCCAGCCTGTGGCGAACGTATGCGGTCGTCTCTCCGAGGTCCAGCGGCTGCAACCGACCCCAGACGGCGATCCGCTGGCCGAGCTGCCGCAGTTGCGGCTGCGCGAGCTTCACCTCGAGCTCCGGCTGCCCGGAGAGGATGACCTGGAAGAGCTTCGTGTCGCCGATCTCCAGGTTCGTGAGGAGGCGGATCTCCTCGAACACCTCGTCGCTGAGGTTCTGCGCCTCGTCCACGACAAGGAGCGGCGGGAACCTCTGGCACTGCAGCTCGTCGAGCACGAACTCGTGGAGTGCGTTGATCATCTCGACGCGCGTGAGCCCCTCGTGCGGGATCAGCAGCTCGTTGAGGATCATCCAGAGGAGGTCCTCGCGGTCGAGGGTCGTGTGGGTGATGAGCGCCGTGCGGACCGAAACGCTCAGATCGTCGAGCAGCGCACGAAGAATGGTCGTCTTCCCCGTGCCGACCTCACCCACCAGGCAGATGAAGCCTCGCCCTTGCTTCACCCCGTAGACGAGCGCTGCGAGCGCCTCGCGGTGCGCGCGCGCCGGGTAGAGGAACCGCGGGTTCGGCGTGACCGCGAAGGGTTTCGACGTGAGGCCGAAGTGGGTCTCGTACATGGCGTCTGCCCGGCTCTCAGAAGTTCTTCTGCTCGGGGATCGTGCCCAGCAGCGGGATGCCGAGGACCGCCTCGATCTCGCGGCCCGTGGTGAAGGAGTGGTCGAAGTACGTGGCCACGAAGGCGAGGGTAAAGCCGCCGACGATGCCCAGCACGACGCCGAGCGCGAGGTTCAACGCCTTGCGCGGCGCAACCGGCCTCAGCGGCTGCTCCGCGGGCTGGGCGATGCTGACGTTTACGATCCGCTGCTTGTCCATCGCCGCCGATATGCGGGCCTCCTCGTGCTTCTTCCGATACAGCATGTAGGCGTCCTCGGCGGCTCGAACCTCCCTGCGGAGACCGTCGGCGGTGAGCCCCTTCTTCGTAAGACCGTCCATCTCCTGGCGGTAGCTCGCCACCTGCTTCTGCAGCGACTCGTAGCGGGCGCTGGCGGCGTTCAGATCCGCGCTCGCGGTGAGGAGCCTGGAACGCAGGTCCTGGTAGACGGTGTTGACCTCCGTCCGGTTGATGCTCGCGACCCTCCCCTCCGCCTCCTTCAGGCGTGCCTGGATCGCGCGGATCTGGTCGTCGACGTCGCGCACCTGCCGGTTCTCCGGGGTGAAGTCCTGGGCAAGGGCGTCGCGCTTGAGCTCGAGCGCGACGAGAGCTCTCTCGAGCTCTTCGGTGGTGGGATCTTGGTTGAGGCGCAGGGCGCTCGGGAGTCTGTTCGGCTCCTGTTCGAGCTGCGCCTTCAGCGCCGCGACACGCTCGGTTTGCTGCCGTACCTGGGCCCCCGCCTCGCCGAGCTGGCCTTCGAGGTCCGTCAACCTGCGAAGCGTCGCCTCCTTTTGCGCCGCCAGGGACTGCGAGTCGCCGGCAAGGCCCAGCACCGACACGCCGGCGGTCCTCGAGTACGTCTCGAGCGCGTCCTCGGCCTGCTTGAGGCTCCTGTCGGCGGCCCGCATCTCTTCCTCGAAGAAGGGAACGGCCTGCGCGGACTGGTACACCTGGGTTCGCCTCGTGATGTAGCGCTCGGTCAGGCCGTTCACGACCCTCGTCGCCCACTTGGGGTTGGTGTGGCGATAGGCCACCTGGAGGACGTTGGACTTGCGGACCGGAGAAACCGCAATCTCCTGCTCCAGTTCCAGCACCATCTCGTCGAAGTAGGCGAGCTGCGGCCCACCCAGGACGCCGGAGACCGTCCTCCGAGCGCGCGTGAGGAGCCCGTCCTCGCGCCAGCTCTCGTCGAGCCCGATGCCGTGGAGCATCTCCTCGATGGCCTGGCGGCTCTTCAGGATCGCGATCTCCGAGTTCAGGTCCGCCTCGGTTACCTCGCTGATAATCAGCTGTGACGACTCCTTGGGGACCAGCGGCACCTGTGCCGACGACTTCTTGACGAGGATGGCCGCGGTGCACTCGTAGGTGGGCGGCCACAGCAACGTCGCCAGGGTCGCCACGAGAACCGTCGTCAGGAAGGAGGCCAGAATCAGCCGGCGGCGCTTGAACACGATGGTGAGGACGTCCCGCAGGGAAGAGACGCCTCCCCCCTCGCGGCCGGGGGCCGCCTCCCGCGTCGCGTACTCGTTCACGGCCTGTACCTGTAGTAGTTGAACCCGAGCGACACCGGGATCGGCAGGTTGTTGCGGAAGAACTGCTCCACGAAAAGGTTCACGTTGGCGATCGCGGAGCGGGGGACGAAGATGATGTCGGCCGGCTCCAGAGCGAGGTCGTGCTGCAGCTCGGCGCGCTTAAGCACGCGGCGCAGGTCCACGAGGCCGGCGAGCGGTTCCCCGCTGGGACCCTTGTGGATCAGGACGACGGACCTCAGGCTCGCCGTGGGCCTGAACCCACCGGCAGCCATGACGGCTTGGAGCGCGGTCAACCCCCCTCGGTAGGCCTGAATCCCGGGCTGGTTGACTTCGCCGCCCACGTACACCTTCAGGCCGGAGTACTCCTTGACCGAGACCGTCACCTGCGGTTGGGTCAGCTCCTTGGTGTACCGCGTGGTGACGTCGGCGGTGATCTCCTCCACCGTCCGGCCCGCGACCTGGACCGCCCCGATGAGCTGAAGCCAGACCTCGCCGTCGGGACCCACGGTGCGCGTCTGGTTGAGATCGCTGTTCTTGAAGAAGAGGAACTCGAGGACGTCGTTGACCTCGACACGATACGGCTGGGGCTTCTGTGCGGCCCAAAGGGCCGGGAGGAGCGGGAAGAGCCACACGGCCACCCAAGCGCACGCGCGGTGCCCGAAGTGGTGGCGGCGTTCCTCTGCATGAGCGTGCATTGTGAATCAAAATTCAGCCTCAAGGGGTTCTCTGTGAATCGGCCAAAGGGCGCTCGAATCTGTACCACCTTGGCCCTAGGTCCTTGGATCGCCAAATTGGAAGGAAGTAGAAGGACCGTAACGGCGTGGAAGGTAGCGTTACGAATTGGATGTGAGATGGGGCCATGAATTCCAGTGAGCACTCGGGATCGAGTTGGGCAGGGAGCCCCGAGGGGCACCGATGGCTCGAAGAGGAAGCACGCGGACTGAGGTGGGATCGAGCGCGGTGCTGTTGGCGGACGGCGTGTCTCGGCACCTCTCGCGGGGCACGTTCCAGCAGGTGGTCCAAACCGGGATGGAGGAGGCAGTCGGGGCGGGGAGACAAGAGCGGACCGAGGATCGGCCGGGGCACCGCGCCGGGATCGGCGGCGGACGCTGGTGACGCGGGTGGGCGAGTTTGCACCGCGAGTGCCGGACCCCGTAGGTGGCCCTCACCTCGAGCCGAGGAACCCTATCGTCCCGCGGGTTGTGGCCCGCGATGTGACTTCACGGAGGGAGCGCGGTCACACCGTCCCGCGGCGTGCGCGGACCGCCCGCGTGATCGTGTCCCACAGCCCTACACGGCGCAGCATCACCCGGGCGAGACCCCGGCCCGCGCAGCGCGAGCGGAGGATCGCCGCAGAGAGCGCCGACCGGGTCAGGTGCACGTCGGCCACGGTCCTCGTGCGTGTCGCGAAGCGCTTCTTGAACGCCTCGTCGCCGACGGTGAAGTCGAACTCCTGCGCCCCCTCGTCCACCGCCTGCTCGATGAGGCGTTTGAGGAGGACCTCCCCCGGCGATAGCCTTGCCAGCCCCGGGTCGAACGTGGGCTTGTACCAGCTGAACCGCCCTCCGTAGTGCGCCCCGAGATGCGCGGCCACCATCGCGCCGTCGAGCCGCAGCTCGGTGTAGCGCAGCCAGCCGCTCTCAGCGAGGTTGCGCACCAGCGCCCTGTAGAATTCCTGCTGCCCGGCCGCCAGGAAGGGACTCGGGTGCGACGTACCCGCGCAGCGCCTAATGTGCTGCTCGAAGAACGCGGGAAGCCTCGGCAGGACCTCCTCGGCGCGCGTGAGCCGGACCGTGGTCAGCCGCCCCGCGCGCTCGAGCGCGTTCTCGTGACGCTTCAGGCTCTTCTTGTTCAGGGCCTCCTGGGCGGCGGAGATGTCCATGGTGGGCGCTTCGAGGCTGCTCAGGCGTGTCAACCACCACCCCCGCCCGAACGACGCCAACCGGGCAACAGTCCCGCTTTCGTCCGGGAGTCGGCGGAGGCGGAACCCTCTCGCGCCGGGCACGGCCTCCAGCGCATTGCCGAGGATGGTGCGCACACACTCGGGTGTCTGGCCGGCGTCGAGAGAGCTGTCGGTGAGCACGTCGAGGTAGTCGGAGCTCCCGGTGCCCAGGAGTTCCAGGAGGGCGCCCCGTCGCACCACGATCGTCCCCGCAACAAGGCGGCCTCCCGCGGACGCCACCGAGGCGAGCACCGGGTCTCCGAGAGGCTCCGCCTCCCGGGAGGCCCGCAGCCACGACGCTGTCATGAAGACGGTGTTGCAGCGGCTTCGGGTGAGGAGGTCGTCCCACTCGCCGCTCGCGAGCAGCGGCCCCGGGTCGCAGACACTGAACTCCGGTCTCATTCAGGGCCCTCGAGATCCCCGCGCGCCCACTCTCGAAGCTCGCGCTGCTGCGAAGGTCGCGACCGGAAACCTTCGTCGCGCCGCTCTCGCGACGCGCGGCGGGATCTGCGCCGAACCCGATCCGGCGAGCTCAGAATGCGTCCTCCTCGTCTTCGCGGACCGGGGTGCCGGTTTCCGAGCCACCCTCCCGCGACGGCCCGGACACCAGTTGGCGCACCGTCCGCTTGGCGGCCCAGGCTGCATGAACGAGGTGGCCGCGGCCTGTCCCGTTGAACACCCGGGCACCGCGACTTGCGGCGGCCTCGTTGACGAAGCGGTGCTTGTAGCCGTAGTCCCCCGGAAAGAGGTGCAGCAGCTGCAGCCCCTGGCAGTTCGCGATCAGCCACTCCACCACGAGGTTCAGGAGCACGAGGGCCGGGGCGTACTCGGCGCGTGCCTCCAGATAACTCATCTTCCAGCAGTGAAACACGCGATCGTCCCTGTATCCGAAGGCCGCGGCAATCGGTTCGCCTTCGAGATCGAGGAAGAAGAGCGTGCCGACACCGAGGGTTGTCAGGAGCGAAACGAGGCCCTCGTAGTAGTGGGAGACGCTCGGTGCGCACCTCCGGATCGAGGAGCCTCTGCGCCCCTTCCAACCCGAATCCTCGATCTCCACGAACGTGGCCCATGAGCGCGCCAGGTCCGTGCCGGCGCAGACGCGGAGCCCGAAGGCGCCGGCCCGCTTCATCCTGTTCCTGAACCTGGAGACGGCGTTCCGGTTCTTCTTGGAGAGGTCGCCGTGCATGTACTCGTCGAACGAACTCCGGAGGCGGATCACGAAGGTCGGCTCGACCGAGGGCTGCACGGAGACGCCATCCCATCCGGCGTCGACCGGCTGCGCGAGTGGTGGAAGCCTGTCGAAAGAGTACGAGTAGTCGTGTTGGAGCGCGTCCCACCCGTGCCGATCCCCCGACAGCGCCTCCTGCGCCAGGGCGGGGAACCGGGCCTCCCACCCGTTCCTCACCAGCCCGCGTGCGTGAAAGCAGTGCGAGTTGGCCAGCGGCGCGAGGACCCGCACGCCCATGAACGTGCGCCGCACCAGGGGAAGGTAACCGATGCACTCAGCTGGCTGACCAAGGCCATAGACCCTTATCTGGTCCGGCCTGGCGAAGCACCGGTACCAGTGCTCGACGAGGTCGAACGTCGAGAAGAGAGCAGGCGCGCACGTGCCCGAGACGGCGCGCCACTCGCCCTCCATCTCCCGAAACTCGTCCAGGCTCGACGCACACAGGGTCCGTGCCATGAGGGGTCTCCCCGAAGCACTCCTCCCGCCCGTCGGACACACGGCCGCAAATCGCGTTGACCGTCTTAGTATAGTTGGTACGTGGCACCCATGTGCGAGCAGTGGATGCGGTGTCCGGCCTTGGCCCTGTTCCTGGTCCTGGCGGCGGCCACCGGCGCCGCAGGGCCGCCCGACGAGCCGTCCGACGTGTGCAGCCGCGCCAAGGCCGCGCGGCTGGCTGCGCGCCCCGCCTCGATGGCCGCCGGGCGCCTCGATCTTCCACCGGACCCGTACGCCGATGACACCGACGTGCTCCACTACCTCCTCGACATCGAGGTGAGACCCGCTCAGCTCTGGCTCGGCGGCTCGAACACCCTGGAGATCAGGGTCGTCACGGAAGCGCTGCGGGCGTTTCGCTTCCGCCTCCACGATGTTCTCTCCGTCAAGAGGGTCACGGTCGACGGCACCGTCGCGGCCTGGCGGCGGCTAGACGGCACCACGGTCGAGGTGACCCTGCCGAAGCAGTACTCGACCGGGGACGTGCTCGACCTCGAGGTCGAGTACGAGGGCTACCCCCAGACCGTCTGGGGGAGGTCCATCATCTTCGGCACCCATGCCGGGCAGCCGGTCGTGGGGACTTTGAGCGAGCCGTGGGCCGCGTACTCGTGGTGGCCGGTCAAGGAGGAGAATCGCGACAAGGCGACGGCGGACCTCCTGATCACCGTTCCATCCCCGCTCGTCGCCGTGGCCAACGGCGTGCTCGTCGACACCGCCTCCGTGGCGGGCGGTCGCACCCGGTATCACTGGCGGACTGCGTACGCCACCGCGCCCTACCTGTTCGGCTTCTCGATCACCAACTACACGTCGTTCGCGGGCACGTACAACCACGACGGCAGCGCGATGCCGGTGCAATTCTTCGTGTACCCGGAGCACGACACGGCCGACAACCGCCTGATGTGGTCCCAGAGCGTCGCGATGCTCGGGGTCTTCGCGGACCTCTTCGGCCTGTACCCCTTCGTCGGCGAGAAGTACGGCATCTACGAGGCACCGTTCACGGGCGGCATGGAGCACCAGACGATCTCCGGGCAGGGCGGCTTCCCCGCCTTCGCCACCTCGCTGACCTCGCACGAGCTGGCGCACCAGTGGTGGGGGGACATGGTCACCTGCGCCACCTGGCACGACATCTGGCTCAGCGAGGGCTTTGCGACGTACGCGGAGGCGCTGTGGCTGGAGCACAGGACCGGCAGCACCGGCGCGCCGGCGCTCAAGGATGCGATGGCGGCCCGCAGGCCGACGTCGGTGGACGGCAGTGTGTACGTCTTCGACGTGTCCAACTTGAGCCGCATCTTCTCGCGCGACTACTCCTATCTGAAGGCCGCCTGGGTGCTGCACATGCTGCGGCACGTGATCGGTGACGCGCGCTTCTTCGCGCTCCTGAGGAGCTACCGTGCGAGCTTCGCCTTTGGCACCGTGACGACGGAGGAGTTCAAGGCGCTTGCGGAGGCCGCCTGCGGCCGTTCGCTGACCTGGTTCTTCGACCGCTGGGTGTACGGGTCCGGCGCGCCCGCCTACGCGCTGGGTTGGCAGAACGTGACGGCCGCGGGCAGGAGCTACGTCGAGGTGCACATCGAGCAGACGCAGGCCGCTCCGGCGCCAGTGTTCCCGATGCCTATCGACATGGTCGCCAAGGGTGCCGGAGGCGACGCCGGATTCGTCGTCTGGAACGGCGAACGCAGCCAGCACTTCCTGCTCGCGGTCGACACAGCGGTCGACTCCCTTGCGCTCGATCCGGGGGGGTGGGTGCTGAACCTGGGGATCGCCGCCGTGGGGTTCACTCCCGGCCCGGCCAAGATCGTCGCGACCTTCCCCGCGCCCGGGGCGAGCGTGGGCGTGGGAGACGTCTTGCGGATCGAGGTGACCTTCCACAAGGGCGTGCTCGTGCAGGCGTCGCACTTCGCACTCGTGGACGCGAACGGCCACACCGTGGCGTGCGACTTTGCCTACGATGAGGCGTCCCACAAGGTCACGCTCACGCCGCGAGCCGCCCTGGCGCTGGGCGCCTACACGCTCAGCGTCAGCGACTCGATCAGGGACGCCGAGAGCGGCCTGGCGCTGGACGGGGAGATCCTCGGGACGGCAGGGACCGCCGCGCTGCCGAGTGGCGATGGCGTCCCGGGCGGCACGGCAGTGATCCGCTTCACGGTGCTGCGCCCGCCGCGCCGGCACCTGCGGGCGGCTCCCTAGTGGGCTGCGGGCGGCCGCCTCACGGCCGCAAGGTCGCTCTTGACGGTCCGTCCGCCGGCCGCCCGCACCGGGGCTTCTATTAGGAGTCCTATCGCGGTATCGGATTGCGGGCTTCAAGCCGGCGCAGTGCGTCGGAGACCACGCGAGCAATCACGAGGTGCCCCGCCGCCGAGGGATGGCCGTCGGAGTCTGCGGGGTAGATCGGGGCATGGCGTGGCACCTCCTCGGAGAGCGTGGCCGTGGCATCGACGTACGCGATCGCGTCGGCCGAGAGGAAGCCCTCGACATCCGCCTTGACCCGGTCCTCGACGTCGCAGAGGCGAGTGAGCGCCGGCGGCATCTCGGTCCCGCACCTCCGGAGGTACCGGCAGTACACCCGTTCCTTGGTCGGGATGAGGACCACGAGCAGGCGGGTGCCGTGGGCCTTCGCGCTGTGGTTCATCGCCGCGAACGCACGCTTCGTGATCCCCAGTCCCTCGTGAATCTCGGGACGGCGGGCGTCCAGCGCCGAGAGCCGCCGCTGCGGCGTGAATATGGTGCGAACGCCGCGGTCCCCCGGATCGATCCAGACCATGCGGCTGTCCAGCGGGACCCGCGCCGCCAGCCGGTCCTGCTCGAGCAGCGCCAGGCGCTGGAAGACGCGGAGCCGCAGGAAACCGTACAGGACGCTCCTCCTCGCCAGCCAATCCCGCACTGCGCCCAGGTTCTTTCGCGGCTCGCGGCCATCCCGCTCACTCTCGCCGGGCAGCGGAGTCGCAGCAGATGCCGTCTCCCGCCAGCCGTACCAGTAGGGCCGCTGGTGGGCCGCGCGGTGGGCATCGGCCATGTCGTTGCCAAGGTAGAGGGCCACCAACAGCACTCGGGGTCGGAGTCGGAGGGCCTCGTGCTCCGCCAGGTACAGCTCTTCGAGTGGACCGAATCCGCCGAGCGCCATGCTGTACACAGGCTCTCGCAAGAGGCGTGCAAGTTGCTGCGGCCAGCTCTCGTCGCGGGCGACCCCGACGCCGTAGGTCTGGGAATCACCGAGGGCGACGATCCCGACCCGCTGCGGAACCTCACGGTTGCGAAAACCGAGCGCATCGTGGCCGCTGGTCTTTGGCGCAATCCTGATACCCAGAATCGGGTCCTCCACCACGCTCGCAAAAAGGTAGTCCCCCGGGTTGAGCGCGGCCCTCAGGAAGAGCTCGCCGAGAGCGAGCGCGATCAGCGTCGACACCAACAGCAAGACGGCGGGCGCTCGCACGCCGGAGCGGACCCGGCCAGGCCCACCGCGCTCCGCGCCTGCGCCCAAGGGAGCGGCAGCCCGGCGTGCCGGCGCGGGTGATCGGGCGTTCACGGGCAAGCCTCGTCGCAGTCTTCTGCGCCGCCCGCTATCGCGGCCGCGGGATCCCCGCGATGCAGCCCGCTGCGGCGAGCGGCTCCACCCGCACCTGCAGACGTGCGCTGCCGGCCGCACCCCGACCGCCACGGTCGCACCAAGCAACTGCAGGGTTCCATTGCGACGATCATACGCCGTGCTGGGTGCGGGCGATGGGGCGGGGCGCGCGAGTGAGTGGATGCCGCATTTCCCCATCAGGCCCACGGCGAGTACTCGATGGCGGGGTCAGTCGCGCCGTCGAAACGTAAGGAGGTCCTTGGTCTGCTGCTCTCCCGTGAGCCAATAGGTGTCGCGTTCGAGCAACCGCGCACCTTCGAGGACGCGCGTGTAGTCGCCGAGTGTGCGCCAGCGGGTATGAGTGGTGCCGTCCGCCACGGCCGGGGCCTCCTCTTCCACGAGGTGCTCTTGGACGAGCAGGAGGCCACCCGGGCGAACCAGGGACTCCAGGGTCTCGACCGACTTCCTCCACAGAGGATCGTCGACGATATGGAAGAGCACATCGACGCACATGACCACGTCGAACGTGCGCCCGACCCGAATCGTGTGGATCGGTCCGACCTCCCACGCGATGAGGTTGCCAGCGGTCCGGCTTCTCGCAAGCCCGACGGCGGTAGCGCTGAAGTCCCGGGCCTCAACCGTGAACCCGAGGTCGACCGCACGCTCGGTCAGCCAGCCGGTACCGCAGCCGGCGTCGAACAGCGTGAGCGCACCCATTTCCTTCGCACTTCTGAGCTGCCGGCTGAGGTGGTCCCACTTGACCTCGTAGTCGGCGATGTTGGCTTCCTCGCTCATGTGGAGCCGCCCGACACCCTCCAACGACAGGCCCCTGCTTTTGTGCCGTTGCTCCCAGTAACCCTGGGGGTCGGCATAGTAGCGGGTCGGGAACGCCTGGCGAACCGCTCGGGCCAGGCGAGACGGCAGCCCGGCGAGGCGTTGCCGAACAGCCTGCCCATTTCCGGATTGTCTCGCCACTGCACTCGAGGATAGCGGTACCCGGGGCGCTGTCAAGGCGCCGTGATGCAATCTGTGCTCCAGGTCGGAGGTACCCCCGGAACAGGCGGTGACAAGACCAAGGAACCTGGCAGGCGTCTGCGTGCGCCCGCGGAGCTGGGCCGACGGCTGTTGTGCGCTCCTGGCCGCTACCCCAGGACTGGAGCCGCCGATCTCACGTCGGAGGAGGTGGGTCTCGCGTGGACGCAGGTCGTCGGCACAAGCTGTGGAGCGCTTTCCGAGGTTCCGAAGGGCACCCGACCGCGGTGCAGGCGGTGGTGCGAGCGGGAGAAGGGGATCAGGTTGGGGTATAATCGCAAAAAGGGAGAATCCGGCAGTGAAGATTCTCGGCATATCCGCCTTCTACCACGATTCGGCGGCTGCGCTGGTCGTCGACGGCGAGATCGTCGCTGCCGCACAGGAGGAGCGGTTCACCCGCAAGAAGCACGACTTCACCTTCCCCGTGAATGCCATCCAATACTGCCTGGAGGAGGGGAGAACCCGGCCCGAGGAGCTGGACCTGGTCGGCTTCTACGACAAGCCGTTCACGAAGTTCGAGCGCCTCCTCGAGACGTACCTCGCGTTCGCGCCGACCGGCTTCTCCTCCTTCCTGAAGGCGATGCCGCTGTGGCTCAGGCAGAAGCTCTACATGCCGCGGCTGATCCGCGACGGCCTGGACGGCGGGTTCACCAAAAGGGTGGTCTTCACTGAGCACCACGAGTCGCACGCCGCCAGCGCGTTCTTCCCTTCACCGTACGACGAAGCGGCGATCCTCACGCTCGACGGGGTCGGCGAGTGGGCCACGGCCAGCTTCGGTCGCGGCCGCGGCAACCGCATCACCCTGACCCACGAAATGCACTTCCCCCACTCCTTGGGCCTGCTGTACTCGGCGTTCACGTACTTCACCGGTTTCAAGGTGAACTCGGGGGAGTACAAGTTGATGGGCCTGGCGCCATACGGTGAGCCGCGGTGGGCCGAGATGATCCTCGAGAAGATGGTCGACGTGAAGCCGGACGGCTCGATCAGGCTCGACCTCTCGTACTTCAACTACTGCCAGGGACTAACGATGACCTCGAAGAAGTTCGAGCGTTTGTTCGGTGGACCGCCCCGCAAGCCTGAGAGCCCGGTGACGCAGCGGGAGATGGACATCGCGGCCTCGATCCAGCAGGTGACCGAGGAGATCGTGCTCCGTGCGGGACGCCACGTCCATGAGCGCACGGGGCTGCGCAACCTCTGCCTGGCCGGAGGCGTGGCTCTCAACTGCGTCGCCAACGGCCGCCTCCTCAGGGAAGGACCGTTCGACAGCGTGTGGATCCAGCCGGCGGCGGGCGACGCCGGCGGCGCCCTCGGAGCCGCCCTCTTCATCTGGTACCAGTTGCTCGGCAACGAGCGCATCGCGGGGGAACCGGACGGGCAGCGCGCGTCGCTGCTCGGGCCGCACTTTTCGGAGGAGCAGATCAAGGCTTTCCTCGATGAGAGAGGCGCGAGGTACCGTCACTTCGACGACGAGGAAGCGTTGTGCGATTACGTGGCCGGGCTGATCGCCGGCGAGAGGGTCGTCGGGTGGCTGCAGGGCCGCATGGAGTTCGGCCCGAGGGCGCTCGGGAACCGCAGCATCCTGGGCGATGCGCGCAGTCGCCGCATGCAGTCGGTCATGAACCTCAAGATCAAGTTCCGCGAGTCGTTCCGGCCGTTCGCGCCGATCGTGCTGGCGGAGCGCATGGAGGAGTATTTCACGCTGGGCGGGCACCAGGACAGCCCGTACATGCTGCTCGTGGCGCCGTTGGCGGAGGGCAAGCGGGTCGCGGTCAGGGACGGCAACCTGCGCGGCCTCGACAAGCTGAAGGTGGTGCGCTCGCAGGTGCCGGCCGTCACTCACGTCGACCTCTCGGCGCGGCTGCAGACGGTGGACCAGCACCGCCACGGGCGGACCTACCGTCTCCTTCAGGCCTTCGAGCGCCGTACCGGGTGCCCCGTGATGATCAACACCAGCTTCAACGTCCGCGGCGAGCCGATCGTCTGCTCGCCGGAGCACGCGCACCGGTGCTTCATGGCGACCAACATGGACGCGCTCGTGCTGGAGCGGTTCGTGCTCCTCAAGGAGGAGCAGCCCAACGCCGAGGAGCACCGGCTGGACGAGTACCTGGCGCAGTTCGCGCTGGATTAGCGGGCGGCCTGCAGGCGCACGGCCTATCGTACCGGGAGGCGGATCGTGGCGGTCATCGAGGTCAATCGCAACCCTTCCCGCCGGGAGCTGAACCAGTTCGGCGTCATCTGGCTGATCTTCTTCCTTCTCGTCGCCGCCTGGCTGCGGTTCAAGCTCGGCTCGCCGCTCGCCGCAGCGGCGCTGGCAGGGGCGGCCGTGGCGGTCCCGGCGGCGGGCTGGGCCCTGCCCGCCTTCATGCGCACGGTGTACGTGGGCCTGTCGTATCTGGCATGGCCGATCGGCTTCGCGGTCTCGCACGTCCTGCTCGCGACCGTGTACTACCTGCTCGTGACCCCGATCGGCCTGATCATGCGGGCGGTGGGGTACGACCCGATGCACCGGCGCTTTGAGCCGAAGGCACGCAGCTACTGGATCGAGCGCGACGAGGGCGGACGCGAGCCGCGCAGCTACTTCAGGCAGTTCTGAGGAGCACGCCGATGGGTGACGAAACCAGGGACCGGAGGCCGGCGGGCGAGTCCGGGAGCTTCATCGAGGAGGCCGGTAGTGGGCAGGTCGGTTTCCTCAGGGAGCTCCTCGACTTCCTCGTGCACAACAAGAAGTGGTGGCTGACGCCGATCATCGTCGTGCTCTTGCTGCTCGCCCTCCTGATCGTGCTCGGAGGCTCGGCGGCGGCCCCGTTCATCTACGCCCTGTTCTGAGCCTCCGCCGCCCGCGAACATTGTGCAGGCGCCGCGAGGGGCGCGGAGTCACCCGTCAACGGCTCGGTGGCGACTCCGGGCCGGGGGCGGAACCCTACGGCTGCCCGCGGAACGGGAACAGGCGGCGCTCCTGGAGGTAGCCCACGATGGCCTGCGCAGCGACGGCGTGGCCGCGCTTGTCGGGGTGCGTCCCTTCCTGGTCGAAGGTGATCTCGGAGGCGTGCAGCTTGAAGGCGCCGAAGAGGTCCAGGCACTCGAGTCCATGCTCGCGGCAGAACGCCATGAGGTCGTTCTGGACGAGGTTCGCCCGCGGCTCGAGACGCAACTGGTGCGCGTAGGGGAAGACCGCAACGACGAGCGGTATGCCGCGCTCGTCGAGCCGGTCGCGCATGGCGACGAGCGTCTGCTTGCACTCGCGCCAGCGCTGCTCCTTGACGAGGAGGTTGTGCCACAGCAGGCCGGGGGGGAAGGCACCGGGGTGGGCGCGCTGGACGTTCTTGAAGCTCTCCTTGAGGAGGACGTAGAAGTACGACCGGTTGAAGAACTCCCGCGAGAAGATCGAGCCGAACGAGTCCGCGGGTTGCTCGTAGCGGGACACCGCACCTTCGAGGCCGGCCCTGACGTGAAAACGAGGGCTGCTGTCGTTCAGGCAGAACCCGAGCAGCACGAGCCTCACGTTCATGGTGGGCAGCAGCTCTCCCATCAGCGCGGACTCCTGCCAGGTGTTGAAGCCGCTCACGCCGGCGTTGTAGACGATGACGTGGGAGCGGGGCAGGAGGCGGGCGATCGTCAGCTCCACCCGGTGGCCGTAGACGTCCGCGGTGTCCTCGACGCGGTCACCGAAGGTGATGGAGTCGCCCAGGTTGAGGATCACGTCGTTGGTCGTGAGGTCGGTGTCCGAGTAATCCTCCTCGCGGAAGCCGATGCGGTTGGTGACGAGCCTGCCGGCCGCGTCGGTCAGGTGCGCGGGCGGGAGGTAGCCCACCTCGGGGTTGCGGTGGACCTGCACGTTGGGCATCGGAAGGTCGGCGCGGTAGTGCTTCCGCGTCGCGATCCCGCGCGCCACCACCAGCCTGACCGCGAACTCCGCGAAGACGAGGAGGATCGCCGTGCTGACCAGCAGGAGGGCCAGCTTTGCCAGTACGCGCGGAAACAACCCAAGGCCCTTCGTCATCGAGCGGCGGGACGATCCTTTCCCTTTGTCTCCGATCATATCGTCGGGTGGGCCGCTGTCAAGGCTGCGACGGAAGCCCGCGACTGCCGGCCTCAGCCGAGGGAGTAGCGCCGGAGGCCCAGCATCTGCATCGTGATCAGGACGACGAAACGGGGGTTGTTGGCGAGGTACCTACGCCACAGGCGCCGCGGCTCTGCCCCAAGGCGGAACAGCCACTCGAACCCCGAGCGCTGGATCCAGTGCGGGGCTTGGCGCTTGAGCCCCGCGTGGAAGTCGAAGGCGGCGCCGACGCCTATCAGCACCGGTGCGGTGAGACGCCCCACGTGAGTGCTCATCCACCGCTCCTGCTTCGGCGTGCTCAGGCCGACCCAGATGACGTCCGGGCGTGCCTCGTTGATGCACCGGACGGCCTCGTCGTCCTCATCCGGTTGCAGTGGGCGGAACGGCGGGCGGAGCGTCCCCGCGACCACGAGGCTCGGGAAGCGCTCACACAGCCGTGAGGCGAGCCTGTCGGCCACCCCCTCACCGCCGCCGTAGAAGAAGTGCCGATACCCCCGGCTCTCCGACGCCTCGCAGAACGCCAGCATCAGATCGGGGCCGTACACCCTGTCCACCTCGGGATGGCCGCTCAGGTGGCTGATCCAGACGAGCGGCATCCCGTCAGGCGTGACGAGCCCCGCCTCGTTGTGGATGCGCCGCAGCTCGGGGTCGTGCTGGCTCTCCATCACCCCGTGCACGCCAGTCACGCAGACATACCGCCTTGTCCCGTCGGCGATCCACCCTTCGAGAATGCGCACCGCCTCAGGCAGCGTGATCGCGCTCACGCCCACGCCGAGCACGTTGACTCGCGCGGGCGGCCGCACCTGCATCAACGCTCCGTCAAACTGCCCGACAGCATCGCTCGCACCTGGTCGGGGTGCTTGTTCGCGAAGTACCACTCTTTTGTCCGCTTCAGGCCCTCTCGAAAGTTCACCTCGGGTTCCCACCCCAGCAGGCGCTTCGCCAACGAGTTATCGGCAACTCGGTTGAGAGGGCCGGTGGGCATTTCCGGGTGCAGCTCGACGCGCGGCCGGTGGCCGGTGTACTCGAACACCAGGTTGACGGCATTCATGACCGTGATCCTCTCCATCGTGCCCAGGTTGACGGCGGTGCCGTCGTCCACCTTCTCACCGGCCAGGATCGTGCCCCGGACGATGTCGTCGATGTAGGTCCAGTTTCTGACCTGGGTGCCGTCGCCCCAAACCTCGAAGGGGTCCTGCTTGATGAAGGCCCTGGCGATCATCGCAATGACGGCGTGGTTCTCGACGCCGCGCGGGCCGTACACAGTGAAGTACCTGAGGGAGGCCGTCTTCAGGCCGAACTCCTTGTGGTAGGCCTTGAGCGTCAGTTCGGCCATCAACTTCGCCCATCCGTAGAGGTTGTCGGCGTCGTAAGGGGGGCGCACGACGTCCTCGGTCAGGTACACGTCCTCCTGAGGGTCGCCTTGCAGGTAATTCGGATACACGCAGCCAGACGACGCGAAGACCACCTTAGCGACCTTGGCGCGGCTCGCCTCCGCGAAAACCAGACCGTCAAGGAAGAGGTTCGAGCCCGGCCCGGCCTGATGCAGGTCCACGTAACCGCGACCGCCGTGGTCCGCAGCCAAGTGGAAGACGTACTCCATGTCTCGCACCGCGAGACGGGCAACGCCGGGCTCGCGGAGGTCTGCTCGAACGAAATCGACGGTCCGCTCCGCGATCCGACGCTCGATGTTCTCGAGCTTGCCGCTGGAAAGGTCGTCCACCACCCGCACGGAGGCGCCCCGGTCCACGAGGGCGTCAGTCAGCTGTGATCCTATGAACGAGGCACCGCCGGTAACCAGAACCTTTTTCCCTTGCCAGAAGCTCATCTCGGACCTCCAATCCTGGTCTCGATTGAGGTTGTATTTATCTTTAAGATCAGTGTAGGAGCTTTTGGTGGTCTGTCAATCTGCGTGGGGTGCCTGCGCTGTCGGGGATCCAACAACCGAGCGCGCGTATCGTCATCTTCTGTCAAACGGTGTGCCGTGTTGGCTCCGGGAGCGGCGACGATCCACGGCTTGAACACATGGGGTGCAGGAGAGGGACTGCCCCGCGTGACGGCACTGTCGGATGTTGGCAAACCTCGCGTGCTGATTAACAGCAAGCTCGACGCCCTAGGCCCGAGGGGGCAAGCGGGGTCACCAGGTACGGGCGAGGTCGCAGCGACACGTCAGACGAGCCGGGCGCTCGTCCACGGGGCTGCGGTGCCTTCTTGGTGAGTTCCCGCTCGAAAAGGGGGGCGGGGCGAGGTGTCGGTGCGCGGCCCCGTTTCCCGCGGTCTCACTCCGGACGCGTCCGCACCCAAGCGGGTTCGGCAGGACGGCACGGTGCGCCGTCTTGGTCGTACTGGGTCCGGACGTCGGTGCCTTCGGCAGGCTACGCAACTGCGGGCACTGCTGCTGAGGCCTTCCAGTGGAGCAATGAGAATCCCCCTTCGATCGGGCAGCACGGGTCTGCCCGCCCAGTCCCCTCTCCGCTATGAATAGGTCGAGGAGATCCGGCACGGGTCCGGAGGGCGACCCACCACAGTGTTTGTGCCTGTAGGCACAAGGACGTATATTGATGTCATAGGGGAACAGCCCGAACGGTTGGAGTGCCGAGATGAGCGTCGCCCCTGAGTCCGGCCCACCGCACGGCGGATCCGCGAGAAGGCGGCCGGTCCGCCTTGGACTCGCCGTCTATCCGCCGCTCTGGGGAGAGCTGCTCGCTCGCATGCTCAGCGAGGTGGCGTGGATCGAGGTCGTGGGCCGGTCCGCTGGGGAAGATGAGCTGCGCAAGCTGACCTCCGACAACGCCCCCAACGTGATCATGGTCGACTACGAGGGACTCGGTCCGGACGCGGAGGGTGTGGTGGCGCGTTTGCACAGGCTCGCCCCCGGTGTGCGGGTACTCGTGTTGGCGCGGCGGTCGGACGAGCAGGCGGTCGTCTCGCTGCTGCGCACCGGCGCTGCAGGGCTGATCGGCAAGAACGTCGATCTTCCCACCCTGGTGAAGGCGGTTCGTGCGGTGGCGTCGGGTGAGGTCTGGGCCGACCGCAGGGCCACCGCCCAGGTCCTCGAGCAGCTCTGTGCACGGCAGGGGGTGGAGCCCCAAGGCCACGCGAGGCTCACTCCGCGCGAGTGGGATGTGGTCGAGGCGGTCGGCCGCGGCCTTCGCAACCGCGAGATCGCGAAGGTCCTCGGCATCGGCGACAAGACGGTGAAGACTCGCCTCAACCACATCTTCTCCAAGCTTCACCTTAAGAGTCGGTTCGCTTTGGCGCTCTGGGCCCAGGGGGAACTGCAACCCGGAGTGAGAGCCGCACAAGGTCCTTCTTGAGGCCGCGTGCCCCCGGATGGGGTCCGCAACAAGAGCGAGCCCCGGAGCGTCGGCCCATGTTTCGGCCCGCGCCAGGCATCCCCGGTGTGCGGGCGGTGCAGCGAGCGGAGCGCCTCACGTCGCAGCGAGCGCGACTGTGACTTAGGTCGTTCGTTCGCCACCTGCTCGCGGGAACGGTTCGGTTTCGGCTCCGGGCTCAGGTCGCCCCCGCTCCACCCGACTTCAGGCGCTGCTGGTCATCTGTCGTTCAGCGGAGGCCGCAGAACGAGCCATCGCCGTGGCGGCCGGCCGACTGTGCGTTCCCCGGGCGCGAGCCATGTCAAAGATCTGGCGGACATGGGGCGGCCCCGATCTTCTCCAACCACTCCGTGCGCCAGAAGTAGAAGCACATCCGGTCGCACCCGCGGGTCTCGACGCTGCCCGAGCCGTCGCAGTGGACTCCCTCCAGAAGCACGATATTCTGCGCCTTCAGCATCCTCCAGTTGGCCTCGTCGAAGAACCGGTTCACTTTCCTCGCCACGCGCAGTTCCCTGCCGCAGTACTGGTACATCCCGCGGCTGAAGCCGCAGCCCCGGTACCCGCCCTTCTCGTCGAGGGTGGTGCGGATGTAGTCCGCCGGACGGACGCGAACCAGGTCCCCGGACGCGAGCACCGGAGTCGCAGGGGGGGGAGAATCCGCTCGCGCCGCACCGGGTCGGTGCAGGTGGAGAGAGGCAAACCGCACGAGCTTGCGAGCCGCACCGCGAGCCCGCCTGCGGAGGTACCAGAGCCAGGGCTCCTCACGGCTGGGCGGGCCGGTGTCGAAATGCGAAGGGAAGGCCACCAGTTGGCAGCCCACGCCGATCTCGCCCACGGGCACCTGGTTCCTGCCCTGCTCGTTGTCCGGCATCTTCTCGACCCTCTCGTGGCGTCCGCTTCGTTCAGGGCGCGCGTGCGGCAGGCGCTTTCCTGTCATCTCGAGGCCGCCGACATCGCTGTCTATTGGAGACAAGAGTACCCGATGTCGCCGCCCTCCGCGAGAGCCGGCTCGCGCGACGCGTCGGCGCCGCGGACGCAGGGCGGCCGCGCCGGGGCGGTCACACCGTGGGGAGCACTCTGACGGGCCTTCGCCGGGTCCGCCTGGACCGGCGTCGCCCGCAGCGCGCGGTGGGTCCTGTGGACCCGAGCTGGCCGCGAACGCCGCGATGTCCTGGATTCCGCGACGCGCGATCTCGGCGCTGCAGCCGCAACCCCGGGGCGGGCGTCCACGAGCACTTGCTTGCCGCCGTGCACCTTGCAGGCGCCCACCATCGAGTGGAGACCTCGTTGGGTCCTCCCGGCTTCGCCATGGCCGGAGGGTGCCGCGCCGGCGCCGTCCAGCCTCCGTCCGTCACCGGCACTCCGTCTTGCGCCGTCTTCTCGGTCTTGAGACAGCGGCGCTGTCAACCGTGCGGCGCGCGGACCGCTGCTGGTAGAATCCGCGCGGGGGGGACGGTGGCGGCGCAGTCGCCGCCGGGAGGAGATCAACCTTGGAGCGAGGGATCCATCTCCACTCGATGGTGGTGCATGCCGTGCTCGCGTTCGTCGCCGTGGCGGCGCCGGCGCTGGCGCTCGACGCCTCGAGCGCGGCGGTGGCGGAGGTTGCGCCCGGGACGTGGGCGTTCCTGTGGCGGGCGGCGCTGGTGCTGGCGCTCGCCGCGGCGCTGCCGGCGACGCTCTCCGGGATCACCGAGCGCAACCACATGTACGCGAACTGGCCGGCGAGCCACCGCGTCAAGCTGGTGCTGTCGCTGGTGCTGCTCGCGCTGGTCGCGGCCGAGCTGGCCGCCGCGGTCGCGCTCGGCCGGCAGACGCCGGCCGTCGGCTCGGCGCTCGGCCTCGCTGTCGTGGCCGCCAACCCGCTCGTCGGCCTGGCGCTGTCGTTCTACGGGCTGCGCTTCACGCTGGGGCGGCAGGCGCTGGCGCGGACCTCGTACGTCCCCGACGCGATGCGGACGCCGCCGGTGGATGTGCTCGCGGGCGCGGCCGCGTTCGTGGCCGAGCGCGCCAAGGTGATCGAGGTGATGGAGGAGAGGGGCTGAGCATGGATTTCGATCTGACCCCAGAGCAGCAGGCCCGCGTCGAGGCGGCGCGCGAGTTCACCCGCGAGTGGATCGGCCCGAACGCGGCGGCGCACGACCGCTCGGGCGAGTTCCCGCTCGCGATCTGCCGCGAGGCGTTCA